>PXDP01000341.1 GCA_003565035.1 PVC group bacterium
AACGGATTTTTTGTGAGGGTGTAGACCAACGGATCGCTGCGCCGGACAACGGATTTTTGTGAGGGTGCAGACCAACGGATCGTGGAATTACTGAAAGCATTTTACCTCCAAGACACGTTTGCCGAAATTAACGGCCATCCCGTACGGAATATTCAATGCCTTCATATAAGACACGACTCTGGAACAATTGAAATCGTTGTCTCCATAGAGGCACGTATGGCAAAACACGGCTTCTTCATTGATGACTAAACAGTCCAGTGCGCTTTGCCCTAGATCGTGGCCATTATAGAAACTCTTAACAGCAGGTTTGTTTTTAATTTTCATCTCGCGGGCCGACAGCGCCACCGGAAGAATACGATCCATTATTTCGGAGCTGTATCCTGTCCCATGCTCATCATAAATCAGGCAAAGACTCTCAGTGATTTTTTGCGTCGTTTCACAAAAAGAAGGGGATGGGCTCAGGTTTCGGCACTCGGTTTCGACAGCGTCGCGCAGATGTCTTTCGATATGTACACGGTCCAACCCCATATTCACGAGAAATCCCAGCGATAGACCGGTACGTTTCATGTAGTTGTAGAGTTGCACCGTGTCACTGTCGGCCAGCCTGTGAGGCTTGGCTTTCAGCTCGATAACCAGCGTCTCCTCCACAATCAAATCTGGAATAAGGTTAATCACATGGATATTGTCCAGAGATATCGGGTAAAGGGGTTTGGTTTGGAACGCGATGTTATTTTTTAACATCCAAATACAAAATGCTCGATGGTAGGTTTCCTCTGAACGACCTAAGCCCACCTCGTTTTGAACCTCAAAAAGTCCTCCGCGTAATTTATAGGTAAGTTCTTTTTGTCTAAGATTCATTTAATTCCATCCGTTGTCCGGCGCAGCAATCCGTTGGTTTCATTTCTTCTTCCATCCGTTGTCCGGCAATCCCTCGACATACTGCCGGATGTCATCCCGCACCCGGCGGTAGACGTCCAGCTGTTCCTCTTCCGTGGCACCATCTGCGGCCAGTCCACGCGCGATCCGAGGCGGATCGTCGAAGCCATGATGCACCACCCTGCACTCCGCAGGAAACCAGGGGCAGGTTTCATGCGCGTGATCACAGACGGTCACAATCACATCCAGCTTCACGTCTTTGAATTCATCGATGTGCTGCGATTTCTGGGCGGTGATATCCACCCCCGCCTCGGCCATCACCCGGACCGCGTTTGGATTAAGTCCGTGGGTTTCAACCCCCGCGCTGTACGCAGTGAGAATGTCGCCTTTAAGATGACGCGCCCAGCCTTCCGCCATTTGACTTCGGCAGGAGTTTCCGGTGCAAAGAAATAAAATATTCATAGGCTTTCCAAGGTAAGAGGTCAGAGGTTGGCGTTAGAGGTCAGGATTACGCTGTTTGCGGCAGAGATCGGAGGGGTTCTGTTTCAGCACATCTGCGAGACGCTTCTGCTCATCTGCGTCCAGCCCCGGCGACAGCCAGTCGCGCAAATCCTGAGGAAAACCGGGGGCCAAGCTAAAGTGAACCCAGCGGCCGTCCTTCTCCGCATCGACCAGACCCGCCTGCTGAAGCTGCTGCAGATGCCGCGACACCGTAGCCCCGGTCACCCCCAGCCATTCGGTGATCTGACACGCGCACAAATTTTCATAATGAAACAGGGCCAGCACCATCTTCAGGCGGTTTCCGTCCGACAGTGCTTTTAATTGAGACAGCTTGGTATTCATGTTTAGCTAAACATGTAACTGTTATTCCGAAAGAGTCAACAGCAGAAACCCATCTTTTCTCTGACCTCTACCCTCTCCACACCTCTACCCTAAGGCAGTACCTGAAGTTACGCGTACTCCAAGGCTCGCTGCGCTCGCATCCAATCCTCGCTCCCCTTCCTACCCTTCTTTTCCTTCTGTAAAATAAACCGCTATGCCTCACAGTCCCCTGCCCCAAAGCCTATCGGTGGTTCATCGGTGCTATCGGTGGATTTCTTTCCGGTGCCTCTGGATTCCGGGCTCAGGGGTAACTAAACAAAATATGAGATGTCATTGATCGTAATTGAGAAGATTTCATGTTCCATATCTGCTAGAGTCTAAATCGTACATTCCGCATCCTAAACATCTTCACTTTCCATTCACCGGCCTATTTTTATACTATCCATCACCTCAAAGGGAGACCCGCATGAATACCGACCTGACCCTCCTCACCGAAGCCGTAAAAACCGGAAAGCGTAAAGACGCCAAAGCGGTTACCGAACAAGCGCTCGCGGAATCCGCATCCCCACAGGCCATTCTCGATGCCCTCAAAATCGGTATGGATGATGTGGGGCGACGCTTTAAAGCCAACGAAATCTTTGTCCCGGAAGTCCTGGTCGCCGCCCGCGCCATGAAGTCCTCTATGGAGCTGCTGGAACCGGCTCTGGCCGCCTCAGGCATCAAAGCCGCATTCCGCGTGGTCATCGGCACGGTGGAAGGCGACCTCCACGACATTGGCAAAAATCTCGTGGCTATGATGCTGAAAGGATCCGGGTTTGAAGTCATTGATCTCGGCACCAATGTCAGCCCCGCCGCTTTCGCCGAGGCCGTAAAAACCCACGACGCCCAGCTTGTCGGTCTCTCTGCTTTGCTCACCACCACCATGCCCGCAATGCGCAGTACCGTGGAAACCCTTAAATCGGCAGGCCTGACCGTTAAAATCATGGTAGGCGGCGCCCCGATCACTGATGCCTTTGCACAGGAAATTGGTGCGGACGGCTACTCCGCCGACGCGGCCAGTGCCGTGGAATTGGCCCGCAGTCTGGTGGAGATCGCGGCATGACCTCAAAAGAACGCATCCGCGCCAGCATCGAACACCGTCAGCCCGATCAGGTGCCAATCGACTTCGGGGGCTGCTTCATCACCGGCATTCACTGCAGCGTCGTGGAGCAACTTCGCGAGGCCTACGGTCTGGAAAAACGTCCGGTCAAAGTCTGCGAGCCCTATCAGATGCTCGGTCTGGTCGAAGACGACCTCAAAGACACCATGGGCATCGACATTGAGAGCATCTTTCCCAACCGCACGATCTTCGGCTTCGTAAACGAAAACTGGAAAGAATACAAAACCTGGTGGGGACAGACCGTCCTCGTTTCGGAACACTTCCAAGTGGATGAAAAGTCCGACGGGACCTACATTTACCCCAAAGGCGACCGGAGTGCCGCCCCCAGCGGTCACATGCCGAAGACCAGTTACTTCTTTGATACCATCGTGCGTCCCCAGGACTATGACGAAGATGACCTGAAGCTGGAGGAAAACCTCGAAGAATTCGGCCCCATGAACGCCGAAGAGGAGGCCTACTGGCGCAAAGAGGCTGAGCGCGTCCGCGGCGGCGACCGCGCCGTCATCACCCACCTCAATGGCACCTGCCTGGGTGATATTGCCCTGGTTCCCGCGCCCTTCCTCACCCATCCCAAAGGCGTGCGCGGGGTGGAGGACTGGTACATGCTCCTGGCCTCCGATCCGGATTTCGTGTTCAAACTCTTTGAACGCCAGACCGAAATCGCCTTGGACAACATGGCCAAACTTAACGCCATCGCCGGGGATGTGCTCGACGTAGTGGTGGTCTGCGGCACCGATTTCGGCACCCAGGAGTCCACCTTCTGCTCCGTGGACACCTTCCACGAACTCTGGCTCCCCCACTACCGCCGCATCAACGACTGGATCCACGCCAACACCCCCTGGAAAACCTTCAAACATTCCTGCGGGGCGGTAAATCCCCTGATACCGGGCATCATCGAAGCCGGGTTCGATATCCTCAATCCGGTGCAGTGTTCCGCCAAAGGCATGGAGGCCGCAGGACTGAAAGAACGCTACGGCGACAAGATCACCTTTTGGGGCGGCGGTGTCAACACCCAGCAGACCCTTCCTTTCGGCACCCCGGAGCAGGTCCGCGCCGAAGTTCTCTCCCGCTGCGAAACTTTTGCGCCCGGCGGCGGCTTTGTCTTCAACGCCATCCACAACGTTCAGGCCCTCTCCCCGGTCGATAACGTGCTCGCCATGATCTCCGCCGTCAACGAATACAATGGAAAATAATCACATGAACGGAAAAGAAATCCTCCTCAAAACCCTCCGCGGCGAAACCGCCGAACGCCTTCCCTGGGTCCCCTTTACCGGTGTCCATGCCGGCTCGCTTATCGGTGTCGATGCCGAAGCCTTCCTCAAATCCGCCGATCATATCGTCGCCGGGCTGGAGGCCGCGAAGCAGCGCTACCAACCCGACGGACTCCCCGTGGTCTTCGACCTCCAGCTCGAAGCTGAAGTCCTCGGCTGCACCCTCGCCTGGGCCAAAGAAACCCCGCCCTCAGTGGCTACCCATCCACTGGACGACAGTTACGATCTGTCCACCCTCCCGCCCTTTTCGCTTGAAAACGGACGATTCCCCGCCGTCTTCGACGCCGTCAAACGCCTCAAAAGCTCCATCGGCAGCGACACCGCCCTCTTCGGTCTGCTCACCGGCCCCCTCACCCTCGCCCTCCACCTGCGCGGGGAGGAATTCCTCCTCGACATGTTCGACGAAGAAGACGGTGTCCCCACCCTCATGGACTTCTGCACCGACATCGCCATCGAATTCGCCAACGCCTACCTCGCCGCCGGCATCGATGTCATCGCGGTGGTCGACCCCATGATCAGCCAAATCGGCCCCGACCATTTTGAAGAGGTGGTCGCTCCCTCCCTAAACCGAATTTTCGATGCCGTGCGCGACGCAGACGGACTCTCCTCCCTCTTCGTCTGCGGCAACGCCACCCGCAACCTGGAGGTCATGGCCGACACCACCTGCGACAACATCTGCGTGGACGAGAACGTGGATCTGAAAAAACTGGCCCAGGTCTGCCGGGCCGCCGGTAAATCTTTCGGAGGCAACCTCAAACTCACCACCGTGCTTCTCCTTGGCGATGCCGATGCTACCCGCCGCGATGTCGCCCGCTGCCTGCGCGAGGCCGGCGAGGGCCCCGGCTTCATGCTCGCACCCGGTTGCGATCTGCCCTACGCCTGCAAACCCGAAAACGTCGAAGTCGTTTCCGGCATCGTGCACGACGACTACCAGCGGCAGATCGCCCTCTCCCTCCCCGATGTGATCGACAACGATCCCTTCGACGACATCGTCATTCCCGACTACGCCGCTTCGCCCGAAGTCATCGTCGATGTCGTCACCCTCGACTCCGCCGGCTGCGCCCCCTGCACCTACATGCTCAAAGCCGCGCAGGAAGGCGCCAAAGCCGCTGGCGTTCCCGTGCTCGTCCGCGAACACAAAATCACCGGACGCGACGGCCTCGGCTACATGAAAAAACTCCAGGTCACCGCCATTCCCAGCATTTGCGTCAACGGTGTCGAACACTTCGCCTCCATCATCCCCGAACGCGCCGACCTCGTCGCCGCCATCCGTAACCCGGCAGTCCCTGCCGGAGAACATAAATCGCGACAAACTTTACACTGAATCACCACCATGGTAATTTACCATCATGATCAAAATTCAGGGACAAATCCCCGACGAACTTTATAAATAAGGCCCGCTCCCTTTATCCCTTAACCGTCAAGACACGAACCCCAGGCAGGCGTTTTGCCGGTATTTCGAATGAAAGCATTTCGTTTGCAGATTGTTGTGTATACTCGGCGAGGATCAGGCGGTCCACGAAACCGGGCTTGGCTTTTGCCAGATTGGGTACGGCCAGTACGCTTGTTGCCGCGCCGACAGACTGGATGCCCTTCTCGTTGAGAAAATTCGTGATCAACATCAATGCTTCAGCTTTTGGCACCGCATAATGGTGTTGGAGTGCGAAGTAAACCTCAGCGACAACCAGGTCTGATACGAGCAGAAGCGCGCCTTGCCCCAGTAACGCCTTCACCTCCGCAAGGGCACAGCGCGCTTGCGGGTCGGGCTCCCCTGTAAGCAGTCGAAGGATGACAGATGTATCCAGTCCGGTTTTCATCGGTTGCGGCTTTCCTCGGTCATGCGGCCTTTCGCAATGCTTCCGCGAATCGACGACATATCGTGCTGCTGGACGTTTAGCGCGTATTTTCGTGCAGCACCGAACCAGGTCGGAACGGGTTCGTTCCCCGGGGTGGTGGAACTCTCCTCCACGGCCTCGTCGGTCTGCAAAACCCAGCCCTGAAAGAGATGGATGGCCACTTCGCGAACGGCTTGCCCACGCAATGCGCTCTTCGACTTCACCTGCCGATAGAGTTCATCCGGAATATCAATGGTTGCTTTCATGCTTACCCTTTAACTGTATTCCTGTATAAAAGTCAACCTTTTGTACGGAGTTGGGTGGTATCCGGGCGCATCTCGGAATTGGTGTATGCCTGACGGTTTCGCTTTCAAAGGAGCTTAGGCTTTTAGCCTGAGGCGACGGAATGGAGCTTAGGCTTTCAGCCTGAGACGGAGGAGAGGCAAGAAGACAAGCTGAAAGCTTATCCTCCCTTGTTCATCCATTCACATCCCGAGAGCCATACACCAATTCCGGGATGCGCCCCGCAGATGGTTTCCAAGATCAACCTGCTCGCTGCTGCCGGAAAACTCGCACTCGACAAACTTGACTGTAAATCGCCATCATCGTACTATGCCCCCATGATGAATGAAGAACCTTGGGAATTACCTCTGGTGAATGAAGGCGAGGGTCCTCCGATTTCCCTGGCGGATATCCAGAGGGCCCGTGAAGAAGATCAGGACCATCCGCTGTGAAATCCTTGGACACCAACCTGTTGTTTACGGCTTGCAACTCCAAAGCGGAGGGACATGAGGCCGGGCGGGAACTTCTTTTGCAGTGGTCCCACGAAAAAGATGTCATCATCTGCGAGTTGGTGTTGACAGAGTTGTACAACCTTCTCCGCAACGGCACCGTTACTCAAAGACTTCCACCCCTTCCCCTTCCAACGTGTATGGAACCCCTTGGTTTCATAAAAACTCTCGCGTCATTTTCTTGCATTTGACAAAAAATATGACAAATTATTCTTATGATCGCAAATGTCAGTACATTGTTACGAGAGTTCCCGAAAATTCGCCGGGCGGCTTTGTCCGGGGAGACGGTCATCATCCAGACGCGGGAGGGTGACCTGCAAATCACCGCCCGGCCGGAAACATCCAAGTCCCTTTTAGGCGCTCTTCAGGGCATGGTTCATTTCTGCGATGACGACCTGGATAAACCCACCCTTGAACCAGAAGAATGGGATGTGCGCCTGTGATCGCGGTCCTGGATACCCATGCCGTTCTTTGGTTAATGGAAAATAATGCGAACCTCAGTTTGAATGCCCGTAAGTTGATCCAAAACGCGCAGACAAAAGAGCTGGCGATTTCAGATACGACGCTCCTGGAAATTGCCATACTTGTCCACAAACAAAGGCTGAAGACGGCTGTTGGGATTTCCGAGTATCTCCGCAAAATTGAAACCATGTTTCACGTTGTTCCCATAAACGCCTTTATCAGCGCAAAAGCTTTCGAACTGAAACTGCCTCACTCAGACCCGTTTGACCGCGTTATCCTCGCGACAGCGGTTTTTTTGAAACTTCCACTCGTTACCCGTGACGGAAACATCACCCGAAGCGGTGTTCACGAGGTCGTCTGGTAAAATGAATCTCCCCGTATATCTGATCACCGGCTTCCTCGGCAGCGGCAAAACCACCCTCCTCCGCCGCATAGCGGAGACTCGCGCGGACTTGCGCATGGTCTTTCTCGTCAATGAACTGGCCGGAAAGGATGTGGACGCGGGCCGCCTGCGGGACGCCGGTCCGGAGACGGTCTCGGTCGTCGGCGGCAGCATTTTCTGTGAATGCAAAGCGGCGGATTTTCTCCGCATGCTCCGCGAAGAGGTCATGCCCGCCCATGAAAAACAAGCCCTTGACGCCCTGGTGATCGAAACCAGCGGCATTGCCGACCCCTCCGCCATCGGCACCCTGATTGATAAAGC
>PXDP01000333.1 GCA_003565035.1 PVC group bacterium
CGGGGGATTGGCGGGCGATTGGGCCGCAGTTGGAGGCGGAACGTCGGGAGCGGGCGGAGCCGAAGGGCTGGGGGGATGTGCAGTCTGTGTACCGGATTTGGCTGTATTCGAAGGGGGAAACGAAGGCGGATGTGGACCGGATTCGGAAGAAAATGCGGGAGCGGAAGGGTTTTGATGCGCTGGATGTGCTGGCGGAGTTCGAGCGGATGGGGGAGGTGCCGATGGCGAAGATGCTACGTCAGCGGGTAAAAACGTTCACGAAGGGTGCCGCGATTGGCGGGGAGGCGTTTTTGGGTCAATTGATGGCTGATCACCGGGGGAGTTTTGGCAAAAACCGGAAGTCTGCGGGACGGAAGTTGCCCGGGAAAGACTGGCTGGGCATGGAGGCGATGCGGGTGACGAATATATCACGTCCTTAAAGTCTTTTGCATCGAATTTTTGGATGATGTTGTCGTCTCAACTCATCGCTTTGTGCGCCATTCCGCAGGCCGGAGTTCCCGTGCAGCGTGGGCAGGGCGCGTGATTCTGTCGTTGTCGGCGGTTCAGACGTGTGGGGCGCAGCAGGCGCAGGCCGTTGAGGCAGACGAGCACGGTGCTGCCTTCATGGGCAATCACGCCAAGGGGCAGGGGAATGCCGTGGAACAGGGCAATGAGACCGAGCACCACAATAATGCCCATGGCAAAGACGAGATTTTGAATGACGATGCGCCGCGTGCGGCGGCCGAGGGCGAAGGCCTCCGGCAGGCGGGAAAGATTGTCGCTCATCAGCACCACATCGGCGGTTTCCATGGCGACATCGGTGCCGGCGGCTCCCATGGCGATTCCCACGTGGGCTGCGGCCAGAGCGGGCGCGTCATTCACGCCGTCGCCAATCATGGCCACGCGTCCGGACTGGCCGAGTTCCCGAACCACTCTGACTTTATCCTCGGGTTTGAGGTCGGCGTATACCAGGTCCACACCGGTGGCTTCCGCGACGCGGCGGGCGGCTTCCGGGTGATCTCCGGTCAGCATCGCCACTTTTCGGATCCCCAGACGTTTCAGTGCGCAGAGCGTGGCGGCGGCATCGGCGCGGATTTCATCGGCAATGCCCAGGGTTCCGAGTTGTATGAGGGATCCGTCGCTGTTTTCTCCGGCCAGCAGAACCACGGTCTGCCCCTCGTTCCGCAGCATGTCCAGACCGGGGGGGAGCGGCAGCCCCCGTTCGGCAAGAAATTCCGGACTTCCCAGAAGCAGCCGCCGGTTTCCAACGTTGCCCTGCAGGCCGTGGCCTGCCAAGGTGTCGACCTGCCGGGCGGGTTCCGGCGTGAGATCCCGTGCGGCGGCGGCCTGGAGAATGGCGTCGGCCAGCGGATGGTTGGCATGTTCCTCCAGTCCCGCGGCCAATTGGAGGAGTTCGGTTTCGCTGAGTGTTCCGGCGGTCTCAATGTGAACCACCCGGGGCTTGCCGAGGGTCAGGGTGCCGGTTTTATCGAAAGCAACAATTTCCACTTTGGCCATGCGTTCGAGGTGAACCCCGCCCTTGAAGAGAATTCCGCGTCGGGCGGCCCCGCCGATGGCGGAGAGAAACGCGGCGGGCGTACTGATGATCAGGGCGCAGGGAGAGGCGACGACCATCACCGTCATGGCCCGGTAAAAGGTCGCATCGAATTCGGCCCCGAACATCAGCCACGGGACAAGAATAAGCCCGAGCGTTGCGAGAATTACGCCCAGGGCATAGCGCTGTTCCGCTTTTTCCAGAAAGCGCTGGGTGGTGGCTTTTTGGGATTGGGCCTCCTCCACGAGGCGGACGATGCGGGCCAGGGTGGAATCGGCGGCAGCACGGGTGACCCGCATTTCCACGCTGCCGGCGCTGTTCAGGGTGCCGGCGAACAGGGGACTGCCTTCGGTTTTGGCCACAGGCATCGCCTCACCCGTGAGGGTGGACTCATCAACCGAGGTTTCCCCCCGGACCAGTTCACCGTCCAGAGCGATGCTGTCTCCCGGAAGAATCCGGACAATTTCGCCTGGTCGGATATCGTCAACCCGTGCGCTGACCCAAGCCGAATCGCGTTTTACCTTCACCCGGTCCGGGCGCAGACGCATGAGGGCCTGAATCGCCTGGCGTGATTTGTCCAGTGCCCGATTCTGCAGCACGTTTGAGAGGGCGAAGAGAAACAGCAGCATTCCGCCCTCGAAGGGAGCCCCGACCCAGGCCGCGCCGAGAGCGGCTAGTACCATCAGCAGATCCACGTCCACCACGCCCTTCCGCAGAGAGTTAAAGCCGGCAATCACCCCGAAATAGCCGCCGCTGAGATAACACAGCAGAAAGAGACCCGCAGCGACAGCGGGACGCTCCGCCAGTAGACGGTCGGCTGCGAAACCGCCAACCAGGGTCAGCCCGCAAATCCCCAAAAGCAGTCGGGGGTTTAAAAGTTTCCGCAACAGATTCATATCAGTATGTTACGGGGAATGCGGAGGTTTGTAAAGTTGTAAGGTTCTTTTTTGTAATCACTTACATAATTCATCTGCTTTAGATGACCCGCGGGTGTTTGAGAGGTAAACCGAAAAAATTCTTTCATGATAAGGTTGTAGGTTC
The DNA here is from genome assembly GCA_003565035.1 of PVC group bacterium. Classification (GTDB taxonomy): domain Bacteria; phylum Verrucomicrobiota; class Kiritimatiellia; order SS1-B-03-39; family UBA6053; genus PXAS01. The sequence continues at coordinate 2,576 of PXDP01000333.1, forward strand.
AGCAACTGGGACAGTTGCAGGTACGGCACAAAAACACCAATTGTGAGATGCGCCCATTCGTCCTGGTCAAGAGGTTTATGGCTTGACGGTTTGGAGGCGGAAGCGCATTCTCGCATCATGGTCAGTGTTTATGAATTGAAGCCGCGATTTCAGACGATGCTCCGTCCGTTTTGCGGAGGGCTGGCGGCGCGTGGGGTGCGTCCGAATCAGGTGACCTGGACGGCGATCTTATTATCGCTCGTGAGCGGAGGGTTGATTGTGGCCTTTCCTGAGAGCCGCTGGCCGCTGCTCTGGGTACCGGCGGCACTGTTTCTTAGGATGGCACTGAATGCGGTGGACGGGATGCTGGCGCGGGAGCATGAGATGAAAACCCGGGCGGGCGCGCTTTTGAATGAAGCGGGGGATGTGGCCTCGGATGCGCTGCTGTATCTTCCGTTTGCGTGTGTACCGGGGCTGCCGGCCGCATGGATTGCGGTGGCGGTGGTGTTGGCGGGATTGACGGAGGTGATGGGCCTGGCCGCGGTCGGGATTGGTGCGTCGCGTGGATATCAGGGGCCGATGGGCAAGAGTGACCGGGCGGCGGTGTTTGGTCTGCTCGCGTTTCTCCTGGGACTGGGTGTGCCTGTCGGTCGCTGGACGGTTGTGGTGTTTGGGCTGATGAATTTCCTGATGATGTTCACGGTCTGGAACCGGGCCCGCGCCGCGCTGAAAGGGGAAGGGGCGTGAGTCCTTTGTTCACGTCCGCGCATGAGGGAACGCTGGCGGTCTCGGCGGGAATCGGTCTGTTGCTGCTTGCGGCCTCGGGCTGGGTCAGTGTGCTCCATCGGCGGAAGCCCGGACCCGGGACCCGGGAACTGGTGCTGCGTTTGCGGGCTTGGTGGGTGATTTGCGCCTTGTTCCTGGGGGCGGTATTGGCCGGAGGACGTGTGGGGGTTCTCTTGTTTGCGTTTATTTCATATCTGGCGTTTAAGGAATATGTTTCGCTGATTCCGTTCCGGCGGGTGGACCGGCGGGCCTTGTTCTGGGCATATTTGGCAATTCCGGTTCAGTACGCGTTTATCTGGACCGGCTGGTACGGGATGTTCACGATTTTTATTCCCGTGTATATGTTTCTGATCGTGCCGATGCGTATGGTTTCTCTGCAGGAGACGAAGGGATTTTTGGCGACGGTCGGGATGATTCACTGGGGATTAATGATTACGGTCTTTTGTCTGGGGCATGCTGCATGGCTTTTTGTGCAGCCGCTGTCGGGGTTCCCGGTGGCTGGAGCGGGGGGCGTGGTGTTGTTTCTGGTGGGGCTTACGGAGGCGAATGATATTGCTCAGTTTCTCTGGGGCAAATCGCTGGGTCGCCGGAAACTTCTGCCGGGCGTGAGTCCGGGCAAAACCTGGGCGGGTTTGTGCGGGGGCGTGCTGACCACCGCTGTGCTTGCGGGTCTGCTTGCTCCGCTGTTGACTCCGCTTCCGGTTAGGGTGGCAGTTCCGATCGGCGCGGGAATCGGTCTGTTTGGTTTTATGGGGGATGTGACGCTGTCCGCCCTCAAGCGCGATTTGGGCGTTAAGGATTGCGGCGGTATCCTGCCCGGCCATGGCGGGATTCTGGACCGTATTGACAGTTTGATGTTCACCGCACCGCTGTTTCTACATTTTCTCCGGTTCTATTACGCATGAAGGCTTTGGGACAGATTTTGAGGTCTCTGCTATTTTTGGCTGTGGCGAAGCCTTTTGTGGCTCTGGTTCTGGGCGTGGACCTCCGGGGACGGGAAAGACTTCCGAAAAAGGGGCCGGCACTTTTGGTGGCCAATCATAACAGTCATTTGGATACGCTGGTATTGATGACGCTTTTTTCTGTTCGTCAATTGCCCGGGCTGCGGCCGGTGGCGGCGGGAGACTATTTTTTGCGCAACCGGTTGCTCCGCTGGTTTTCGCTGAGGCTGGTCGGCGTGATTCCCATCACGCGGAATCACGCAGTTTCCGGGGGGCATCCTTTGACGCCCTGTCTGGAGGCGCTGGACCGGGGAGAGATGCTGATTTTGTTTCCGGAGGGGAGCCGGGGGGAGCCGGAAGCCCGTGCACCCTTCAAGCGGGGCGTGGCCCATCTTGCGAAAAGCCGTCAGGAGGTGCGGGTAGTTCCGGTGTGTCTGGGAGGGACTGGCCTGGCGTTGCCCCGGGGGGAGGCTCTTTTTGTGCCGAGGGTGTGCCGACTGGTGATTGGGGAGGCCTTCACCTGGACGGGAGATACGACCGGGTTCATGTCGGAGCTGGAGGACCGTTTCGCGGCACTGGAAGCGGAGATTGCTCCGCCACCGTTTCCTTCTCATCCGAATATGACCTGAGGCTGCGGGTGTTTTTTCATAACCATACGGTCACCTGGATGCCGCGGCGGGGATGCGCTGCCTCCGGTTTATTGGGTGTCTGACGCGATTTTTTCAGAAAATGATTTTCGGTTTCAGGGAATCGGTGTAAGAGGGGAATACTATGGAACTAGACCTTGCCGGAAAAGACAATGAGATTGCGTATAAAGTACTGACGGCCTTGGTGACGCCTCGGCCGATTGCCTGGATCAGCACCCTGAACGAGGACGGGAGCGTGAATCTGGCTCCGTTCAGTTTTTTCAATGTGTTTGGGAGTGCACCGCCGCTGGTGATTTTCGGAGTGGGAAATAAATCGCCGGGGGTGCCGAAGGATACGGTCCGTAATATTGAGCGGGAAAAAGAGTTTGTGGTGAATCTGGTGGATGAGCATGTGGCGGAGGCCATGAACGAGAGCGCGGCGGCGCTGCCGTATGGCGAGTCGGAACTTGACCGAAATGGCTGCACCACGGTGGCGAGTCTGGAAATCCGCACGCCGCGGATTGCGGAGTCGCCGGTTTCGCTGGAATGTACCCTGCACGAAATCCAGAAGATCAAAGGCAACCGGATTATTCTGGGGCTGGGCGGAAAAATGATTGTGCGGGACGGGATTCTGGATCCGGTGACAAAATACATCAATCCGGCGGCGTTTCCGGTGATCGGGCGGATGCAGGGGCCTGACGGATATGTCCGCTGCCGCGACCGCTTTGAAATGGCCTGGCCCCGAACCTGATGCAGGGATATGCCGGATAAGTCGATTGTAGACCCCTTTCCCGCGCCCGCGTTTTCTTTGCGGGACACAAAGGGTTGCTTGTATTCGCTGGAGGAACTGCGGGGGACGTGGTCCGTTTTGCTGTTTCTGCCGGGGATGGCGCAAAAAATGAGTGTGCGGCTGGCCTGCGCGTATCGCGAACAGTGGGAATCTTTTCAGAAGCTGGGCGTGTCTCTTTGGGGGATCTGGGCGGAAAATACGGCCGTGACCACGGATTTTGAGGATCGGTTCAGTCTGCCGTATCCCCTGCTGCAGGATGAGGAGTTTAAGGTGATAAAGGCGTACAGTGCCTGGGTGACCCCGTCTGGGAAACAGGGGCGGTGGAACGGAGTGGTGCCCACGGTGGCCCTGATTGCATCGGACGGCTATGTGACCCGCCACTGGATTAAGGTGCATAAAGCCGAACTGAGTCCGATGCAGGTGTTGGATGCCCTGAAGATCTACCTGCGATGAGTGCGGCGGGGCTGGAGACGCTTTGCCGGAGTCACGGGGCGGAGCGGGTGCGGAGGCTGGAGGAACTGTATGTGCGCTATAACCGTGCGGAATTCCGGGCGGGGGACCCGGTGTCGTTTGTGTGGGGGTATGGGTCCGAGGCGGACCGGGAAGTGGCGGCCTGGATGGCGGCGGCTCTGGCGTACGGGCGGGTGGGCTCGATTTTGAAAGCCCTGGCGGAATTGGACCGCCGCTGGGAGGGTCAGCCGGCCGCCTTTGTGCGGGAGGCCTCGGCGCTGGAAATGGAGCAGGCGATGCGGGGGTTTGTGTACCGGTGGACGCGGGGGAGTCATGTGACGGCGATGCTGCGGGGCTGGGCGGTGCTGGGGGCGGAGCTGCCGGGGCGACTGGTGGAGCATCCGCGCGGCTACCGGACGGCTCTGGGCGGAGTGAGGCGGGATGTGTTGGCGCTGGGGGTGGATCCGGATCATTTGTTTCCGAATCCGGACGGGCCGGGAGCCTGCAAGCGGCTGGCGATGTGGCTGCGGTGGATGGCTCGGGCGGATGCGATTGATCCGGGACTCTGGGCGGACCGCTTGTCACCGGCCAAACTCTGGGTGCCACTGGATACGCATATGTTCCGTATATCGCGTCAGTTGCGGCTGACCCGGCGGAAGCAGCCGGACGGGGAGGCGGCGCGGCGGATCACTGCCGCGTATGCGCGGATGTGTCCGGAGGATCCGTTGAAGTATGACTTTGCGATCACGCGGCTGGGGATGGGCGTGGGCGCGTCCACGAATGTGTAATCGTTAGGGGAAGGAGGGAACCCCGTGAACTTGCCACGCCAGCGGCGTGGTGGCAGAGCCGTCCTGCGAATGTGAAGAGGTAGAAACCAACGGATCGCTGCGCCTGACAACGGATGATTTGCTTGTATTTTGACAGGTATTTTAAAGAAGAAGAAGAGGAGAGGAGACCACGAATGGCAGAGCCGTCCCGCGAATGTGAAGAGGTGGAAACCAACGGATCGCTGCGCCGGACAACGGATGAACGGATGAAGAGGGGAAGGAAGCAACCCCACGAACTTGCCACGCCAGCGGCGTGGTGGCAGAGCCGTCCTGCGAATGTGAAGAGGTGGAAACCAACGGATAGCTGCGCCGGACAACGGATGATGCGCTTGTATTTTAACAGGTATTTTAAAGAGGAATGCACGTTCATATCCATGCCACCGCCCTGCCTGTCGGGGTGGAGCGCAGTGCTTGCCACGCGGGACGCGTGGGTCAGAGATAACGTGTGCCGCCCCTTCTATTTCTCTCCTCCCCGGGGCCCGCGCCTGCGGCGCGGGCCCCGGGGAGGGGCGATGGAATAGGCCGTAATGTGTTGACCGTTGCCTCCACCCCGGCAAGCAGGGTGGCGGGCTCGTCACTGTAAAGATGTTGAGATCCATCCAATGGATGGCTACGCCGGACAACGCATGGCGAGGGGGCGTGGCATAAATTAGGTATCCTTTTTGGACACTTTCTTAATGCCACCGGCATCAGATCCACTCCGCAATACTTCAGCGGTCCCTAAAAGGATCAGGGGAGTTCGAGGTGTCCCTCAATGATTCGTGAGGCGTTTGTGCGTCCGGTGAGCGTTTTAGGCGAAGTGCATACCGGATAATCTTGGGGATAAAGGGCGGCAGGATCAGAAGGGTGGCCAGGATTCGCAACGCGTTGCCGCCGGATTGACCGAGGGAGGGCGGCGGCCAGAGGGC
>PXDP01000170.1 GCA_003565035.1 PVC group bacterium
ACCGCTTCAATCATGTCGGCTCGGGCCTCGGTGACGGTCTGCTGAATCACAGCCTGATCCTCGACACCGGCCAACTCCTCCTGCACGCGGGTCTGGATCTCGCTTACGGAGATGTAAGCGGTCACCGCCTGCACCAGCTGCTCATCGCTTACCTCAGGTGTGGCCGGCTGTGCCGGTTCCATTTCCATCGGCTGTCCGGGTTGAGCCTGGGGCGGCTGTTGCGGCTGTGCGGGCTGAGCAGGCTGCTGAGGCATGGCCTGCTGGGCATAGGCCAGCCCACCAAGCAACGTGGCTCCAGCGGCAATCCATTTCATTCGCATTTTCGTATTCTGAGTCTTCATAATCGCATTCTCCTGTTTTCTTTGAGGTTTAGTTGTATGCCGGTTTTTGTATCGGCACCTGATTACATGCAATTCGAATGCCAACCGGGACTTCTTTTTACGAAAAACTCATAAGTATCTCGAATAAAGTAAATTACAGAATAAATTATCTTAAAATAAAACCCTTGAACCTTATGCTATTTATGTGTATTATTTACTCATGCGTATAAAAATAACTCAATCCTTGGGCCGCGTGCTCTTTTCCCGGAAAAGTTTAAAAGCCTCCCTTTTTCTGTATGTGCTCTTCCCCTTGGCGGTATTTTCCAGCGGCATGGCCTGGTGGAGCCTGCGCGCCTTTGAGGGTCAGGTGGAGGCTCAAATGCGCCGCGACCTGGAAATGGTGGCCTCGGCAATCGAGCGTCCCCTGAGTCACGCGATGCTCCGCGAACGCGAAGGCGGCATTGCCGAAGCCCTGCGCGCCGCCTTCGAGATGAGTGAAGTGTACGGGGCCTATCTCTACGATGCCGACGGACGTCCGCTCTCGGAAGGCGACGAGTTTCCCGAACCGATGGACCGCGAGCAGGTTACCCATCATGCCGCCGAAGGACGCTCTCATGGAGCTTTTGGAGAAGCCGGGGGGCGTGATGTGTATTCGCATTTCGTTCCGCTGACCGACGCCGGCGGTCAGATCACCGGCCTTTTGCAACTCACCCGGCGGCGCAGTGAATTTTCCCGCACCGTCCGCGGTCTCCGGGTCCGGGGCAGCCTGCTGTTCCTCGGGTTGTTCACAGGACTTTCGTTAACCGTGCTGGGAGGACATCACCGGGCGTTTGGCCGTCATATTCAGGCCCTCTGTGACAGCATGCAGAACGTCGCGGCCGGCGAGCATCATCACCGGCACAGCCCCTCCGGCTCCCGCGAGTTCCAGTTGCTGGGCACGCAGTTCAATCAGATGCTGGACACACTCGAACAGGCCCGGCGCGAAATTTCCACCCGGCGGGAATCGGAGAGAGCGCTGGAAGAGCGGCTGGTTCACGCGGAAAAGCTGGCGGCCATCGGTTCGCTCGCCGCCGGGGTCGCCCACGAACTCGGCACCCCGCTGTGCACAATCGATGCCCGTATGCAGCGTGAATTGCGGCGGCCGGAGCTGACCGAGCGCGAGACCGCCTGTTTTCAGGCTGTCCGCGCCGAAACCGCCCGCATGGAGCACATCATCCATCAGCTTCTGGACTTCAGCCGCCGGAACCCCTCACAGTTCCGGGATGTGCGCGCCCGCGATCTGGTGCAAAATTCGCTGAACACCCTCCGGTCTGAACTGGCCGACAGCGGCACCGAAATTTACGTGGAGGAGGACCGGCCGGAGATTAAAGTTCATGCCGACCCCGTGCGCATTGAGCAGGCCCTGAACAATCTGCTCCGCAACGCCCTTCAGGCTGGACCGGGCGGACGCCTTGATATTCGCATCGAGGACAAGGGCCCTGAAGCGGCCCTCCACGTCCGCGATCAGGGCCCCGGAATTCCCCCCGATCTCGCCTCCAAGATTTTTGAACCCTTTTTCACCACCAAAGCCGTCGGGGAAGGCACTGGCCTTGGCCTCGCCGTGGTGCACGGCATCGCCAGCGACCATGGGGGCTCCATTGAATTCAGTCAGGAGCCCGCTTCGCCCGGCTGCACCTTCACCCTTCGTCTGCCCACCCCTGTGGAGGCTGCGTCATGAGTGCGCCCGCCCCCCGCGTTCTGATTGTGGAGGATCATCCCGGTTTGGCGGAACTACTGACCGAAGAACTCAGCGAACAACACTGCAAGGTCCGGAATACCGCCTCAGCGGAGGATGCGCTTCCCCTGCTCAAAAGCTTCCGCCCCGATCTGGTCGTCAGCGATCTCCGTCTCCCCGGCATGGACGGCATTGAACTGCTCCGCACCGTTCAAACCCTCCCGTCTCCGCCGGGATTTCTCATCATCACCGCCTTTGGCACGGTGAACCAGGCCGTGGCCGCTCTGAAGGCCGGGGCGGATGAATTCCTCACCAAACCTCTTGATCTCGAACACTTTGTTCATGTGGTGAACCGTATTCTGGAAACCCGGGCCCTGCGCCGCGAAGTCGCCGGACTCCGAAAACGTGCGCCCGATGACTCTTTTCACGGCATGATCGGCGCCCACAAAAGCATGAGGAGGCTTTTTCAGCAGATCGAGCGCATTGCCCCCACCGAGGGTCCGGTGCTGGTACTGGGCGAAAGCGGCTCCGGCAAAGAACTGGTCGCCTCCGCGCTGCACGCCCTGAGCCCGCGCCGGGAGAAGCCTTTTTTCGCCGTCAACTGTGCCGGGATCCCCGAAACCCTGATGGAGAGCGAGTTTTTCGGACATGTCGAAGGCGCATTCACCGGGGCCGGTTCCGGACGGGAGGGAATTTTTCAGGCGGCCAACGAAGGCACGCTGTTTCTCGATGAGATTGCGGAAATGCCGCTGGCCCTGCAATCGAAACTGCTGCGCGTGCTGCAGGAGGGCAAGATCCGCCGGGTGGGGTCCAACCATGAGGAGGATGCCAGCCCGCGCATCATCGCGGCCACCCACAACAATCTCGAAACCGCGGTACAGGAGGGCCGTTTCCGAGAAGACCTCTTTTACCGCCTGGAGACCTACACCCTGCGGATTCCCCCGCTCCGCGAACGGGAGGACGATATTGAGCGGCTGGCGCACCGGTTCCTTTCCGACTTCAACCAGCGGATGGGCAAAACCATCCGGGGATTCAATGCGGCCGCATTGGATCAATTGCGGTCCCACAGCTATCCGGGCAATGTACGTGAACTGCAAAACGCGATCGAACGGGCGGTCACCTTCTGCGACGGTCCGCGCATCCAGCCGGCACACCTCCCGGCTCGGATCCGCACCCGCGCCGCCCCGCCCGCCGGAGCTCAACCAGAAGAAATATGCTTTCCCAGTCCGCCAGTCCCCCTCACCGACCTGGAAACCCGCTACATCCAGCACGTGCTCGAATACACCGACGGGAACAAGAAAAAAGCCGCCGACCTCCTGGGGATCACCCGTAAAACCCTCTACAACAAGGTCAGCAAATCCTGATTCCGTAGAACGCAATTTAAAGGCGGGATTTGCCGAGACAAGTCGTCTACAGAGCCCAAAGCAATAAAACCGGCACCGTCACCACGGCCAGGAGATGCGTGAGCAGCAGCGATGCGGCGATAAATTCGGAGTCGCCATTGAAGCGCTCGCTGAAAATCAGACTGGTAATCGCAGCGGGCATGACCGCCACCACGCAGAGCACGCCCCGGGCGGTTTCACCCAGTTGCATCCGGTTGAGCAACAGGATGGCCAGCACCGGAATCACCACCAGCCGCAGGAGCGAAACCTGCCAGACATGGGGATCCTGAATCGACTTCGTCCTCAATACCGAAATCCGGCTCCCGGCCACAATCATGGAAACCGCCACCGTTGCGCGGCCCACGGTGGTGATTCCAAACTCCATCAGTTCCGGCACGCGGGCCAGTGCTTCGGGCAGCGGAATACGCCATCCGGCAAGGTCGCGGGCGATCATCCAGAACACAGACACCAGCATGGCAATCATCGGCGGCCCCAGCATAATCCGCACCCCTTCCGCAACCCGCCGCACCCGGTTGAAAAAGAGGACCCCCACCGACCACACGGTCAGTTCAAATCCCATGGCTGCGAAAACCAACAGCGAAAGCCCCTCCTGTCCAAAGCGGAGGGCCACCAGCGGCAGCGGGAGAAATAAATAATTATTGATGGTGCTCTGAAACAAAAACGCGCCGGCACGGCCGGGGTTTTCCGGTTTGATGCGGTGAATCGTCAGCAAACCCAACACCAGACCCACCCCGGCAATCAGCAGCGTCATCGCGGGCATCGCCCGCTGTTCCCATAATTCCCCCAGCGTGAGGCGGGTGATGGAATCAAAAATGAGCGCCGGATAAAAAATGGCCACCAGAAGCCTCGCCAGGTCACCGGTGCCCTGGCGGCTGAGCAACCCGCGGCGCCGCGCAAATGCGCCCAGGGACATCAGGAAAAAAACCATCAGAATTTGCAGTAGGGTATCCATACAGTTGCCAAAGCGGTTGAAGGCGGCCTGTTCTTCCTGAAGAATCTGCAGGAGCAGGAGGGTTATATCCGCCGGGCTCCCCACATTCCGGCAAGCATGGCCAGCACGAAAACAATCACCCGTTCATCCCAAAAGGCCAGACGCACCAGGGCCGGCCCCGGACAAAAGCCGGCCAGCCCCCAGCCGAGACCGAAGAGCAGCGCCCCCACCAAAAGCGGTTTCGTGATTCCGTTCGCCGGCGACGCCTCACACTGCCAGGCCAGTTTACGGCCTTTACGTTTGACGTTGAAACCCAGGACCGCCGGAATCAGCGCCCCGCCCATCACAAACGCCAGAGACGGATCCCAGCTCCCGGCTACATCCAGAAAGCCTATGACTTTTGCAGGATTGGTCATGCCGGAAAGACTCAGCCCCACCCCAAAAACCATCCCCGAAATCAGTGCGGCGGCCGCAGGCGGGATTTTCGGTTTCACATCAGCCTCCCGCGCAAAAAGACGGCAAGCACCCCGGCCGCCATAAAGGTGCAGGTGGCCACCAAGGATCGTTTCGAAAAGCGGCCCAGACCGCAAATCCCGTGACCGCTGGTGCAGCCATTGCCGACGGTCGTCCCCACACCCACCAGCAGGCCCGCCACCACCAGCCAGGGCATCGGCGTGGTGATCACCGCCTCAGGCGCACTCCCGGTCAGCAGACGGTACAGCATCCCCCCCAACGGAAGGCCCAAGAGAAACAGCCCCGCCCAGAGCGGGAACGGGGGACGCAGCATTTGCCCGAGAATTCCACTGATACCGGCATATTTTCCGGCAAACGCAAACAAAATCCACACCGCCGCGCCAATCAGCAGCCCGCCAAAAAAAGCATGCACAAAATCAGGATTCATACAAAGAAAACTCCAAAACTCAGTTGAACACGTTAAGAAACCGGGTTTATTCAACAAGGTCATCAAGCGCTTTGGGCTTCACCAGGCGCACGAGGATCGTATTCTCATCATCAAGCAGAAGCAGGACCCCGCCGTTTTCGTTCAACCGGTAGTGGCTGACAAGTGACAGGGCCTCGGAAAATCGGTTTTCCTGATCCATCAAGGCCTCTTCGCAGGCCATGCGGGTCATCATCAGCGGACCGAATTTGAGCGTCCCGTCCCCCGCCGCCACAGCCCCGCCGATCCGGTTGCACCCAACCGTGGCCGCGATGCGTCCGGGCTCAAAGAAGCTGAACTCCGTGCGGGACCCTTCCACCAACGGCTCGCCCTGGATCTGCGCCACCAACCACTCGGTTTTGAGGAGTTCATGCGCCTGAAGCAGATCACCCTCCAAAAGTCCAGCCTCCTCCGCAAACAGGTTCAGGGCCGCTAAAGCGATGCATAAAGAACGTAGAATTGATTTCATAACCCAACTCTGCACGCATTTTTTGATTTTGCAATCTCTGAGCGGCAAATCTCCGGGGCGTGGGCGCATCCCGGAATGCGTTCCGTGGAGGTATCAAACCCACATCTGACCATTCTAATACGGCTGATTTTTCTAAGATAGCCAGGCATTGGAATGTTTGGATGTGAGCAAAAGCCAAGCATTTCGGGCGTTGTTGGCTCTCATATGTTCGAGAAAACTTCTTGTGGTTAGTCGCGTTCGGTTGGTTACCTTAATCCAATGTATGGCCAAGCTCACACATAGTCTGCGGAACATGCCGAGAATGTGCGCCGCCTTTGGACATCGGACTCTACTTTTATCTTCCTCAAGCACCTCGTCGAGACGGGTGTGTAAATCGCTTTCGATTTTCCAATAGTCGCGGTTAATCTTCCTGAAGTCATCGGGTGAGAGTGCATCGGGTGGATGACTGGTGAGCACATGAACGGTTTGAGTACTCGTTGAGCCGTCCTTGTGCTTCACCTGTCGGGTCAGCCGCCCGACTTGCGCGGCACCGGGAAAACACATAGCCGAGGGCGTGGTCGGTTCACAGACCAGATCCCTTTGTTCCATCCGCCCCCGGTTGCGTTCGGTTTTCTTGGGGGCTCGTTTTCCGTTTTCAACACTCCGAGGGGGAAAAAGCCTGCTCTGTGAGCAGACTTTCGGAAGTGTGCAGCAGTTCTTTCTGGTTTCCTTTGACCGTGAAACAATAGTCGCCTCCTTTCTCAAAGAGGATGGTGCTTGCGGTCTCCGTCTGAGTGTGCAGCGCATCTGCAACCAGGGTTTTACCGGAAAGTTCGATCCTGTCCACCAGCTTTCTCCCTGCGGGGATTTCATTGCTTTTGGAGTCAGTGCATTCCGTTCCCATCCAGCGCCCGGATTCGACGCCAAAGGCGCTGACGAGTTCCACGCCCCCCGAATGACGGAGTTTCTTCCCATCCACCGCGATCACTTGATCCTCAACGGGGCCGAGGATTTTCTCCTGCCAACGAAGCAATACCTCCTCGATTTGACGTTCATCCGCGATTCTCAACGCGCGGAAAAACGTGGTCTCACCTGGGGCGCGCACTTCCCGGGTGCGGCGGTTTCTGCGGAAACCGAGTTGCCGCAACTGGCCTTGGGTCATACTTTTGGCAAACGCGGCCAGGTCCCGTTGTCCACGGTTGACTCCGCAGAGCGTGGCCAACAAAACGATGGTCAGCAGACCCGGCAATGAATACGCTTGGGATTGTTTTCGTCGGGGATCGTCCATCTCTTCGAACAACTCGCGAATATCACGGATTTCCTCCGGACGCATCCGGCAGCGGGGCGCGATGCTGTCCTCCACGGGCTGCCATGCCGGAGGGAGGGTTTCCGCGCGCAGGGCCGCCATGGCGCCGGGTTGGAGTTCGCGTATCCAAAGATCTTTGGGACGTCCATGGTTGAGGTAATAATCCCCGGCATCTCTTCCATAGCCGGATGTTTTGCCAATCTTCGTCCACGCACTGGCTTTATAGGCGGTTCCCTGGTACAGGCAAGGGTCTACAAACGTTTCGGCCAATGCCAGAGGATCTCCCCAACGCTTGGCCCAATCCCCGGAAAGACGGTTGACCATGAGTTTCATGAAGCGGCTGATCAGGTTGGGGCAATGGCATTCCGGGAGCACCAGCAAACGGCTGTTGTTCACCACGAGTCCAAGACGCCGTCGCCTTTGCTCGTCGGTCCAGCCGATCGTTATGTCACGGGCTTTGATGTGTTTGGCTGCCGCCACCCAAGTGGCAAGCGCGAGCCATTCCCCTTGGTATTCGGCGACAAAACGAAGATGCCGACCCACCACGGCTGAGGATTTCAGATAATGGTGGGTTTCGATGAGCTCATTGTAACGCGGTATTTCCTCGTCTTCAATCAGGCGGACGATAACACCCGCAAGGATTTGACTCTCATCAGGATCAGGATGTCTGCGGTTTTTCTTTTTCATCGCAGGATACATGCCAAAATATTCTGCATGTGTCCAGCATTTTGGAACTAAATTCTTACCCTATGTTCTTTGCCGCTTTGGAAAAATCAGCCGTA
>PXDP01000254.1 GCA_003565035.1 PVC group bacterium
CGGGAGATCCCGGCCTGATCCGCAAGCCATTCCGCTGTGGCCGCAAGCATGGCATCAGCAAGATCACCCTGATTCATCCGCCCCGCCAGTCGTCGTGGCGGCGGATCAATCCTGCGAGCCAATTCGGCTTTGCTGTGAACACCCCCACGCTGAATTTCGTGCTGCCAGTCGCGAAAATGCCGGCCAAAGGCCTCCAGATTTTCCGAGAAATCGGCCACATCCCACAGGGTGCGCGGCCGCTGCATCGTGAGGGCGGATTTCATGTCCAAACCTCCGCGATCAGAAGCCGAAGTGTTTCACGCTGACGGGCGGAAATAACATCATCCGGGTAAAATTTATCAATCCAGTCCTGGATTTCATTCACCGAACGGATCGTCATTTTCCGGATCAGAAAGCGAAGATCGTCCAGATCTCCCTGATATCCCGGGAGGGCGTTTCGACACGCCAGCGCTTTCATGGCCAGGAGATACCCGGCGGTCGGGGCCGTGACCTGAAGTCCGGGAATCTCCAGCGGAAGTTCCCGCAGATTCTCGGTGGGGGCAAGAAACATGCGGACCTGATCATTCAGCCAGTTTTCAGGAAGTTGCTGTTCCCGTTCTACCCGTTTCGCCAGGCGAAGCGCATCCTCGCGCGGACGAAGCACTGCGTCAACATCCTTGGTGCTCAATCGGGAATCATACGCCAGCATCATCAAAGCACCTCCGTAGATACAGCACTCCAACTGGACACCGTTTTCCAGGGCCAGTTCTCCCAGTCGGCTCAGTGCACGAATCAACGTGGTACGATTCATTGATTTCATAAATAAAACATAACGTTATGTTTTATATTTTACAAGCAGCTTATTCGAAATAAGTCACGTTTGACTTTATTCGGAACCCAACAGGCCTTCAGGAGAAGTCCCCACATTGCGCGTCAGCCCCTCCTGTTAAACTTCTTCCCTCAAGTAGGTTTTTCCATAAATACATACTTTTTGGAATCTTCAGCTCCAAAATATATGAAAAAAGACAGAAGTCCTAAACCTCAAGCCCCGACGCGGGCCAGGCGGGGGCGGTCGGGGTCGGTGCGGAGGATCCACTGCAGGAGTTGGGTCTGCAAGTCGAGCTGCACGGCTTCCAGGCCGGGAGTGCCGTGGAGGTTGTTGAGTTCCCGGGGATCTTCGCGGAGGTCGTAGAGTTCATCGCCGCCGGTTTCGCGGACGATGAGTTTCCAGTCCTGGGTGCGGACCATTTTGCATTTGGCCATGGCATCGGGACACTGCTGATAGGCGAGTTGCTTGCCGAGGGTGGCTTTGACGCGGCGCCCCTCTTTTTCCTGCCAGGCCGGCGTGTTGAAGCGGGCCCGGAGGGAGGGCTCGTGTCCGCCGTCGGCAAACACGGCTTCTTTGCCGGGCACGCCGTGCAGCATGGGCACCATCGACTGACCGTGTTGAACCCAGTCCTCGGAACAGGGGATGCCCAGGGCATCGAGCATGGTGGCGGGCAGATCGACGTGCTCACTGAGTCCGTCCACGCGTTTCCCCGCGGGGATGTCCGGTCCGGCCAGAATACAGGGCACATGCAGCAGACAGTCCCGCAGGTCTGCGTCCCATTTTTCGACCAGGCCGTGCTGTCCGGCGTAATCGCCGTGGTCGGAGGTGAACAGAATCAGGGTGTCCGCGCGCAGATTCAGGGACTCCAGTTCGCGGAGCAGGCGGCCGACCTGATCATCGATCATGGAGACCATGCCGTAGTACACGGCCTGAATTTCGCGGGCGGCTTCCGGAGTGAATGCCATGCCGGTGCGGTGTTCCCGCTGGGCCCGCAGCGGCAATGGTGCATTCTGAGGGAGGTCAAACGGAAACGGGGTCAGGGTGGCCGGATCGTAGAGGCTGTACCAGGGCTCGTGTACCCGGTAGGGCGGATGGGGAAAACTGAGATTGAGCTGCAGGAAAAAGGGTTTCCCGGGATCGCGGAGTTCCCGCAGAAAGGCGATGGCCTGATCGGTTCGGTTTTCGTCGCCGTTGGCACGGCGGGTTCCCTGCACCGGACCGGGGATTTCCAGGCTCTCAAAGCAGGCGGTCCAGGGGCCTTCGCGCGGGGCGGCTTCCGGATACTGCCGGGGTTGCAGGGCCAACGCTTCCATGCGTCCGGCGGTGAAAGAGCTGTAGTCCACCACCCCGGCGCCCTTACGGTTTTCCTCCTCCCCTCTGCCATAAAAATCCGCATCGCACCAGACGTGGTTCAGCCCGAGGACGGCGGTTTCATATCCGTGGGTCCGCAACGTGGCGGCGAGAGTGGGTTCTTCGGCGGAGAGATGATTATCGGGGGCCACGGAACGGAGAGCGTCGGTATGACAGTAGCGTCCGGTGTGCATGGCGCAGCGGGCGGGAACACATTTCGGAAACGGCGTGAAATGGCGGGTGAACGCGGTTCCCTGGCCTGCCAACCGATCCAGGTTGGGGGTTTGGATGTCGGGGTTGCCCATAAAGCCGAGGCAGTCGGCACGAAGTTCGTCGGAGGTGATCCAGAGGATGTTCATGAGGGTTCATTCACGGTGGCGGGAATGGGCGGAAACACGCCACTGGGGAACGGATCTCCGGTTTCCGCCATCCACTGCTCCAGCCGGGCGGAGAGCTCGGCCTTGATGTCGGCATAGGCGGGGTCGGCGGCGCGGTTGCAGGCTTCCATGGGGTCCAGCACCAGATCGAACAGTTCCTCATGGCCCAGAGGGCGGTCGTACCAGCCCAGGGTCTCCAGCAGCGTCGCGGTGGGGCCGTCGTGCCTCATGCGGTTGCCGGTGTCCCCCACCCGGCGAATATACTTGTACCGTTCGGTGCGGACGGAACGGAGGGGTTCCGGCCCGCCGTGATAGGTCTGTTCTGCAAACACCGCTTCGTGAAGCTGTTGGGTCTGCCCGGTGACCAATGGGAGCAGGCTTTTGCCGGACAGCGGATGGGGAACCTCCAGATGGAGCAGCTCACAGAGGGTGGGATAGAGGTCGAGATGCTGCACCTGGCCTTCGATAACGTTTCCGCCGCGCAGGGGCGACCCGGAAGGCCCCCGCATCATCAGCATCACCCGGGTGCCCGCATCGGACAGCGTTTTTTTGCCGCCGCTGAACTCCACCCCGTGATCGCTGGTGAGGATGACGAGCGTGTTGCCCTCGAGTCCGTTGTGTTTCAAGGCGTAGAGGATGCGGCCCACATACTCGTCGAGGATGCGGACCCCCTCGAAATAACTTTCCACGTCTTTGCGGATGTCGGGCAGATCGGGCAGCCAGGGGAGCGGGGCGGTGTAGCGCCAGTCGAGTTTCTCGGGATCGTAGAATCGGGTTTTGGTGAAGCGGTCGCTTTTGCCGTGCAGATTCAGTTCGGGCCGGGGAAGATTGTCGCGGTGGGGTTCGTCGATGCCCACGGACAGAAAAAACGGACGGGGATCGTCGCGGGTGGCGAGGAAGGCTTCGAGTTTGTTGATGCTTTCCGGATACCATTCGCCGTCCTGCTCCCGTGCCGGGGCCTCGCGCTCGAGCACGCGCTGGTAGGCGATTTCCGGAAAGTGCTCCGCGTGGCTGGCTTCGTGCTGAACCCCGCAGAGCACGGTTTCGTAATCATGCCGGTTGAGCTGATTGACCAGATGCTTGCCGTAGTCGTCGATTTTCCATCCGTCCCCGCCGGGGAGCCCGTACATGCCCATCTCGTGCGGGGTCTGACCCGTGAGCATGGCGGCGCGGCTGGGACCGCAGGTGGGCGCGGCGCAGAAGGCTTTGCGGAACAGCACGCCCTCGCGGGCGAAGCGCATCATGTGCGGCGTGTCCACCGGGATGCCGTAGGGTTGCACGTAGTGGCCCGCATCGTGGGCGGTAATGAGAACGATATTCATGGGGATTTACCTGAAGGAGGTTTGCCGTTCCGGTTTGTACGCTCCGGATCGGGACTCGGTGTAACTCCAGAGGCCCGGGTATTGTACGGTGGCCTGCCAGGTGACAAATGCGGACTGGGTGGGGATGCGGAGAAAGGCGTGAGGCGTGTCCGCGGTCCAGTGCGCGTCCGCGTAGCTGTAGTCGAGGCGGTGGCTGACACTGACTTCAGGGGCGTGCGGACCCGTCGACGGACTCCAATAACAGAGCGCGGCGGCCTGGTCGGGCAGTGCTTCGGCGTGAAATCCGCTGTCAGTGATCTGCTCCAGCAGGCAGCGGATCTGGGAGGGCGTGAAATCCGCCAGATACGGACGCAGCAGGGTGGGATCTGCGAGGATGTCGTCGAGTTTGGTATAGGGTTCGTTGCGGGTGCCGTCGAAATCGATCCCCGGCTTGCCGATCAGCGGACGGGTGGTGTGGGCGAGCATGCGGAATGACTGAAGGCAGGCGATAACGTCCTCTTTGGGGAAGCGCCGGGGCGGGCATCTGATTTCAAGGGGTTCGGCCGCCGGATGCAGATCGCGGGTCAGCGGATGCTGGAGTTGCAAATCCTCTGCAGGCGCGAGGTCGCCGGAGATCTGTTCAGCGCTCAGGCGGCTGATGCCGTCGCGATGGGTTTGTTCGATGCGACGGAGGGAGTAGGCACCCTGGGTCCAATCCTGGCTGTGTCCGTCGTCATCGTAGAGGAACGAAACCCCGTCGCCGGGAAACACGCGCAGCACGCTGCGGTCTTCAATCTGAAGCGGAATCACGCTGCCGGCGCGGGCAAAGAGCGGGATGTGATCAAGGTCGCCGTAGACGGCGTGGAAACGGCCCCCTTCGTAGGCGGTGCCGGTGAAGAAATCGTACCAGGTGCCCTCCGGGAGCCAGACCACCTGACGGGCGAGTCCGGTGTCGGGATCGGCGGGTCGGGTGTGGGGGGCGGCGATGAGATCGGGACCCAACAGATACTGACGCGGCACCAGGTAGGCCTCTTCGGCGTCGGGATAGGCGTGATACAGGGGACGGCAGAGGCAGGGTCCGCCGAGGGCGTGCTGATGGGCGGCGGTGTACAGATACGGCAGCAGTTCGCGGCGCAGCCGCATGGCGGCGAGGAGGGTGTCGCGGATATCGGCCGGTTTGCTCCAGGGACGGTGATCGAGGGTGGGATCGCCGCAGTTGTGCAGCCGGTAGGTGGGGGAAAGGGCGGCGAACTGGTTCCAGCGGGTGAAGAGTTCGTGATCGCGGTGATCGCCGCGTTGGAAGCCACCAGTCTCGTCGCTGCGCCAGCCGTAGCCGAGGTTGGCGGAGGCGGCGGT
Organism: PVC group bacterium; assembly: GCA_003565035.1. Lineage (GTDB taxonomy): Bacteria > Verrucomicrobiota > Kiritimatiellia > SS1-B-03-39 > UBA6053 > PXAS01. The sequence goes on from PXDP01000254.1 coordinate 5,193, forward strand.
GAAATACGGCAGAATGGAGAGCGTCTCCCAGGTGGCGTAGGTGTCGCCGCTGAACCCGACCGGATAGCGGTGGCTGGCGTGGTCCCCCCAGCGGGAGAAGATGAGCGGACGTTTTTTGCCGTTGCGGGCGAGCTGGGTGGCATGCAGATGATTCAGATACCACAAGGGGTCCACACCGGGCAGGGAGCAGGTTTCGCCCTGCTGCCAGTCCATCCACCAGAAGTCCACCCCCTGCTCCTCCAGAGGAGAGTGAAGCTCCTCGAAATAGGCTTGAAGAAAGGTCTCGTTGGCGAGATCAAAGGGAATCCGTTCGCCTTTCGCCGGGTCCATCCCCAGCCGCCGGGCCATGCGGGGATAGGCCTCTTCGTGGGGAGCAATTCCCTCGTGGGGGTGAAGGTTGAGGCAGGTGTGCACGCCTTTCTCCTTGAGGACACGGAAAAAGGCGTCGGGATCGGGAAAGTAATGCGGATTCCAGGTATAGCCGGTCCATCCGGTGTGATGCGGATTGAAAACAATATGCCAGTCCATGTCCACCACGCAGATGGAAAGCGGAACCCCGTGTGTCTCGAATTCGTCGATAATGCCGAGCAGCTCCTGATCGCGGTACGGCCACCATTTGCTCCACCAGAGACCCAGCACGAACTTGGGGGGCAGCGGCGGGGGGCCGGTGAGCCGGAAGTAATCGCGAAGGCAGGCATCGTAGTCCTGTCCGTAGCCGAAAAAATAGATGTCGGTCGAAGACCCCTCCCGGGGGGAAAGAAAGCCTCGTTCATTGAAGACCAGGGTTTTGGAGTCATCCAGCACCGTCCAGCCTTTCCGGGAAATGACACTGCCGCGAAGGGCGTGGCGCTCACCGGTCATCATATTGACCAGACCGTTGGCGTTGTCGAGGGTGCGCAGGGTTCCGGGAAGATCTTCGGGATTCGGGGTGCCGAAGCTCCAGGAAAACGAGCCATCGTTGGCCTCGATGCGGAGGCTGTTCGGCGTGAACCCGGAGGCATCATGCCGATAGCGGAGGGTAAGGCCTTCGCTTTTCAGTTCGAGGGTCCCCTGCCCTTCCCTGCGGGCAACCTCAGGATCGGAAAAATGCCGATGGAGAACCGTTTGGGTTTGCCCATCCATGAAGTGGCCCATCGGATCCATTTCACAGCGGATCAAGCGCGGGGTGAGAAACGTAAAACGAACTGTATCGAAAGCAAAGGTGGAAGACATACCCCTGCATTATCCTGCGGGGCCGTCTGTCGCAAGCACGCTTCGTGCAACCGTTGCGTATCGCTCAAGAAAGCCTGCGTTAGGATTACGATTACGAAAACCTGAATCCGTAGGATCTCACATCGGCGCACCGGTGCCCTTGATCGCGGCGACGAGGTCGGCGCGCTCGGGGATGATGGAAGCGAAGTGTTCGACACCGTTGACGCAGATACTGGGGATGGCGGTGACGTGGAGTTTTTTCATATAGCCGAGACCGTCGCGGTTGAGGATTTTGTGTTCGCGGACCACGACGGGGACGCCGGCGGCTCTGGCACCCTCCTGCGCGGCTTTGAGCATGTAGGTGCAGGGGGCACATCCGGCGGAGTCGAGGGTGACCACATCGACGATCACCTCCGGAGAGGCGGCGTAATCGGGAATGACAATGTCGTCGAAGGGATCGTTATCAACCACATCGGGCAGGGAAAGGGCGATCTGGCGCTGATAGTCGTCGTGGGCAATGCCGGCGACGACTTCGATGTTTTCGGGTTTGCAAGCATAGGGCAGATCGCAGCCGGGAGCAAGCATGAAACCGGGTCCGTCGCCCGCCTCGCGGAGGCAGCGGGCCACGTCGCGGCGGGTGGCATCGGCATCACCCAGCAGCAGCACGGTTGTGAGTTTAAGGTTGCCACCGAAAGATTTCCCGGCGGCGCGGCAGACATCTCCCAGCTTTTTGAGGTCCACATTTTCGTCGACGCAGATATTGTCGCAGGTGGTGGCGGCCATGACTTCCAGGTTGCGGGTGGCGTTTCCGCAGACGAAGAGGGAGGAGAGTCCGCCTGCGTCGCGCACGGTGTTGAAGATGCGATTCAAGGAGGGGGAGACCACCTCTTCAAAGTGCGCGGGGCCGATCTGGCTGATCATGGGATCGACCACGGCAATCACATCGATGCCCGCCTCGATATAGGCTTTGGCGAATTCGATGGCGATGTCGGTGCAGAAGTCCATGAGGGTGGAGACGCCGTCCTCTTCGTCGAACATGTCGAGAAGGAATTCCTCGCCCCGCAGATGCAGCGCCAGGGTGAGCGGGCCGGTGAGCAAACCAAAGAGGGCCGTATCGGAGCCGATGGAGGCTTTGAGGCGTTTGACAGCATCGAAGACCAGCGGAAACCGTCCGTTTTCCAAAGAGAAAGGCGGAAGGGCCGCCAAGTCGTAGCTGTCATCGAGCGGATGGGTGGCGACGGAGGGCGGGGTTTCTTTCGCCCAGGCCAGCGTGCAGCCGAGAACTTCGGCTTCAAGTTGCAGATCAAATACGACCGGCAATCCGTCAGGTTGATAGCGCTTCTTCGCAGCCTCAAGTCCGGAGACAATGTGGTCGGCGGATTTAAGAAAGGCTTCGGCATCAACGCCGACAAATGAGCC
>PXDP01000059.1 GCA_003565035.1 PVC group bacterium
AAATGTAACCACGGATGGACACGGATGAACACGGATGCCTTTCCGCCGCAGACGGAGATAAGGGGTGTGGGGAAATGAACCAACGGATCGCTTCGCCGGACAACGGATGAAGAAGAAAAACCCGCGAATGGCAGAGCCGTCCCGCGAATGTGCAGGGGGAGAGTTTCGCCATAGCTGCAACTGTCCTCAGTTGCTGAAAGATTCCAGCCTGAAATTTTGAAGCTGGGACAGCTTCAACTACGGTTAGCCCGCACATACACCCATTCGGGGATGCGCCCTTCTGTATCCGGAAGCCGGATGCGCTTTGGGAACAGCCGATCGCTGATCTGCAATTGAGCGAGGCCGTCGCCGGCCGCTGTGCCAATCGGCGATTGGCGGTCCTTTTTCCTGAAGATTTCTAACATAGATGTCACTCCAAAGAGCCGAATCCCACCCTAGGCAGCTCTAAATCTTATTTTTTTCCTTTTTCATTTAACATTGTTGGGTTTCTGTTGTAGGTTAATTCAAACGTTTTAAGTTTTGGAGACACTACCATGCGCATTCCCCGATTGATACGGCCTATTTTTGTACTTTTTTTCCTGCTGGCAGGGGGTTTGGCCCGTGCGGAGGTGATTCTCCAGTATTTTCAGATGCCCTGGCGGTCGATGACACAGAAGATGCCGGAGCTGGCGGAGGCGGGGTATACGGCACTTTGGCTGCCGCCGCCGACGAAAGCGAGCGGCGGGCTGTCGGTGGGATACGATTTGTGGGATCCGTTTGACCTCGGGAACAAAGATCAGCGGGGCGGGGTGCGCACCTTTTACGGGACCAAGGAGGAATTGCTGGAAATGATGGAGACGGCCCACCGCTTCGGGATTCGGGTGTATTTTGACAACATCATGAATCACCGGGCCTTTGATGTGCCGGGCTTCAATGAATCCACGCCGATTGATATATATCCGGGCATGCGTCCGGAGGATTTTCATCTGCGGGTGACCGAGGACGGATTTTTCCGCAAGTGGGACAACACCCGAAACTGGAATGACGAGTGGCAGGTGCTGCATCTGGGGCTGTCGGATCTGATTGATATCGCCCACGAGGCGGGCATGGGCGGGTGGAATCACAACTTCGGACCCACGGAAGGTTCGCATCATCCGGGGATCAGTTTCGTGCGGCATCCGGACAATCCCGAGTATTACGATTTCGATCCCAATGGAGATTATATTGGCTTCGGCAACGTGACCCAGGAGATGCTGGACAACAATCCCGGGGCCTACACCGAGAATGTGAACGCGTATCTGATGCGGGCGGTGCGGTGGAAAATGTATACCACGAAGGCGGACGGGCTGCGGCTGGACGCGGTGAAACATGTTCCGCCGATGTTTTTCGGGGCCTTGTCGAATGAGGATCAGTTTGTGGGATACACGGGCAACATCCAGCTTTCGTTTGTGCGCACCCGGGGATTTGACCCGGGGTTCAACCCGCGCGAGAGCCTCTTCGATATCAACAAGCCCCGTAACAGCGCGATGATTTTCGGGGAGCATTTGGGAACGCCGCCGGCATTTGAGCCCTATATTGACCGCGGAATGCGGCTGAAAGATGCGCCGCTGCGGGACAGTTTGAACGGATTTCTGGGAGCGCCCTGGGGCGATCTGTCCGGAATGGATCAGCCGGGCTTCAGCGGGCATCCCGCGTTTAATCAGTTCACCGGGGTAAGCTTTCCGCACAGTCACGACAGCGATTTCGCCAGTGCGCGGGAATTGCAGTATGGGTATATCATGACCCGCGAGGGGCTGCCGATTGTGTATACGGACGGGTATTTCAAGGCGGGCACGCTGCAGGACAGTGGCGGCGCGTTTCCGCGTCATGCGAACACCAATTTTCTGGGTCAGTTTGGCGACGGACGGCTTCCGAATCTGGCGTATATCCGGGAACATTTCGCGCGGGGCGGTCAGATGCCGCACTGGGCGGACAACGATGTGGTGGCGTATTCGCGGATCGACAAGCGGGACACGGGCTGGGGGCAGCGGGATATCAGTGACGGGGACGGATTCACCATGCTGTTCATGATGAACGACAATTATGCGGACGGACAGGCGCGTTCCATCAACTCGCTGCCGATTGCGGCCACGCCAAACGGTCCGGATACCTGGTTATGGAATTACTCCACCTATGGGGGTGGTTTTGGCGTTTGGGCCTCGGAAATTGCCAGCGGCAATGTGATCATTCCTGAAGGCGGGTATTTTGTGTTTTCGTTCCGTACGCCGGAGGGCTCTGATCTGTGGGGCGGGAATGAGATCCGGATTTATCAGGACGGGGAGGAGCCGGACACGGTGCGGGTGACCCGCCGGGACGGGCCGAACGGCGATGCCCAGTTTAACCCTTATGGCCTCGATAACCGCGGGTTTCCGGACGGTGTGGAGCCTGAGCCTTTCCGCTATCAGATGACGGTTCCCCGCATAACCTCCGGGGACAATCTGCGCTTTGTGGCGCGGGTTAACGGTCTGGCTGAAAACGTGCTGATGAAACTGAACGGAGGAATTGACCTCAATTCGCAGATGGGCATCGGACCCAGCGATGTTGTTGGCAACCGCGATCATCCGCCGGGAGCGAGCAATGACACGTTCCTCGGCTGGGAGCAGGCGCGCTTTGTTCACCGTCAGCACGCGGAAAAATTCGCGGCGGCGGACAGTACCCGCAATCAGATTGGTTCCGCCGGGGCGGAGACTTATCACTGGAACGGCGGAGAGAATTTTACGATTGTGCAGGGGCCGGACGATGCGAATGATTTTGGAACAGCAGGCGGCACCCGCGCTTCGTTTCTTTTCCACAATCCGACCGGCGATGTGGGGGGGAATGATCCGGGGCATCCCGGAGACGGCGACAGTCAGTTCGAGGTCGGTGCGGAAGCGGTCACCCTCTGGGCTAAAACCAATTCTGTGGGCGGCGGGTTCCGCATGTACGTGTACTACACGATGGACGGAAGCAATCCCGAGGGCGCGGGTGGTGAGGGACTGGGCAGCACCCGGGCGGTGGCAATGAATTACAGTCACGATCAAAGTGGCGATGACTGGTGGGGCACCGCCACCCTGCCGCTTCCGGGGGCGGGTGAAGAGCTTCGCTATAAAATCGGGATTTTCCGGGATGAATCCGGGGGTTTTCCGGTTGGCTCTAATTTCCCGACAGATCCGGAGACAATCAGTTTTTCCCGGTCGATGATGACGGTCTTCGAGGTCGATAATTTCGACGCGACCACCATCGAATATTTTCCGCACAACGACTGGGCCCGTGATCACGACGATAAATGGCTGACCCGTACGGGTCTGGTTGAGGGCATGAATTTTATTCAGGCGCGGGCGTTTTTGAACCGCAGCGGCGGCGCGCCCCTGTACAACACCTTCAAGCAGACCTTTTATCTGGATTTGGAGCGTCCGGCCGGAGAAATCGTCTTTCCCGCGCAGAATGACACCCTGTTTGATCAGGAATACGGGGTAGTGGTGCGCACGGACCGAACGGTGACGGAAGTGTGGTACAATATCGTGGATTCCGAGCCCAACAATGATGATGGTGTGACGGAGATGCTCAACGGGAATGGGCTCAACGAGGATGAAGAAAGCAGTTGGGTCCGGGCGATTGAAATGCGCACGCCGAGTCTGGCGATCGACAGTGATTTTCCGCGCGAGTGGCGCTTCAGTTACCGCAATATTCCTGCGGCTGGCAATGCGACGATTCGGGTGCGGCTGGTGGAGCTGAGTTCCGAGTCCCGGGCTGTTTGGACGGAAAGCATGACGGATGAGGCGGGTCATTTCACCACTCTGGAGCGCAGTGTCAGCACCAGTGGACCGGATCAGCGGCTGTTTGCCGCCTGGCCGCAGAACGACGGGGATGTGGTCGGAGAGGGGTATGGCTTCAAGGCCTATTTCACCCAGGCGATGGCGGACGGCACGAATCAGGAGGAGCTGATTGAGCGCTTCACGATTTTCATCAATGGCAGTGCGCGGGGACGCGATGATTACAGCATTGTCTACAACGAGACGTCCGACTATCACGCGTTGGCCTATGATCTGCCGAATTTGTTCGATGGTGACCCGGAGACCCTGCATGAAATCGAGGTGCGCTACAGTCACGACGGGGTGGTGCTGGAGGCGACGCGACTGGTGCGGGCGGAACCGACACCGATTCCGCCGAATGTGGTGATTGTGGATCCGGAGCAGTTCGACTCCAACGGACGGCAGACGGAGATTATCCTGCCGGATGTGGCGAGTCCGACGCCTGAAGATCGTCAATACCGCATCCGGGTGGACACCGATCCGGACATCGGGCATGTATGGTTTGAATTTGCCAATGATGCCGGGACGGTGACGCAGGATGGAACGCCCGAAGTGAACGGCTCCAACAAGAGCTGGTTTTTCATTTGGGAGGACATGGAGCCCGGCACATACACCTTCACGGCTTTTGGCAGTGAGACGGTCGGCGAACCCGCGCTGAACAGTTCCATGCGGACGATTCCGGTGCGGTTCCGTCAGATGGTGGATGCGGATGATTCGCTGGATTCCGACAATGACGGCATTCCGGATGCCATGGAAATCACTCAAACGCCCCTGCCGGAAACGGACAGTGAGGGCTGGAACAATGGTCAGGTACATCTCTGGGTGCTGACCGGTCGCACGAATCCGCTGATGCCGGTGACGGATGGTGGCGGGCTGCCGGACGGACTGCAGGTCGGGCTTACCGGTCCTCTGAATCCAGCGGCCACGGATTTAAGTGCCGACACCAATGGCGACGGCTTCCGCAATTTTATTCCCGATCTGGATCCCCCGATTTTCAACACGCTGGACAACAGTGGTCACCCCGAATACAATTTCAACCGGTCCCGAACCGACCTCATCGGAGGCACCATGACCGATCCGTCCCGTGCGGACACCGATGGCGACGGCCTGCGGGATGCGGAGGAGGATTTGAACCGGAACGGCCGGGTGGATATTGGCTTGATCGACGATGAGACTGGCAAAGTCTATGAAATTATGGTCTGGCCGAATATCCCCACCGTGTACAACACGTCGCGGGTGGACCGGGAGGCTCTGCCTTCCAATGCGATATTCCTGGAAACGGATCCGAACAGTCCCGACACCATCGGAGACGGACTGATGGATGGTCAGGCGGATCTGGCCCGTAATGGCCGGGTGAATATGGTACTGCTCTACGAAGATGACAGCACCGTGATTTTGGATTACACCGACTGGAGCAATCCGTTTCATTTTGCGTTCAACCGGATGCCGAACGAGAACACGCGCAGCGACTGGCTGGAAATTCTGTATTGGGACAACAATACTCCTCCGGCGCATATTTCCGATCCGGAGCAGTATGATTTTGCCCCGATTATGTCCCGTGCGGTGCACTGGGAGGCTCTCTTTGCGGCCTTTAACCGCGAAGGCACCGGAACCGCACAGACTGATGGCTGGCCGAAGCTGCTGATTCAGGAAACCGATCCGCTGGTGATCGACACCATTGGCGACGGACTTCCGGACGGATGGAAGGTCCGTTACGGCCTCGATCCGCTGGATGACGGGGTGTACAACTGGCGTACGGGCGGGGCCGGCGATCCGCGCAATGGACCGGACGGGGATTTGACCGGTGACGGCATCACCAACGCACAGCATTTCCTGGCCGGCACCGATCCGCGTGTGGCCATCACCGGTATCGATCCGCCCGAAGACAGCATCACTCTGGGCCGCGGTCCGGAAATCGGCGAGGTGAACGGCGTGGCCCGCTTTGAGGAGTTCATGGACTGGACCTGGGAGGATTTACGGGCCCTGGACGCCTACGAGGGCGGCGGCTCCAACCATCAGGGGGGAGACACGTATCCGGCCTTCGACGGCTGGGACAGTTCCCGCGATCTGACTGCGTTTTATGTGCGCGACGGCGGCCCTTCCGCCTCCGGCGGCGATGACCGGATCTATTTCCGGGTGGATTTTCACGATCTTCAGGCGTTTGCGGAGCAGGGAAATCTGGATCTGTATGTGGCCATCAATTTTGGCGACACGGAAAATCCGCTGGGTGAGCGGGTTCTGCCTGACGAGGTGGATACGCTGACCGACATGCGCTGGCGCGCAGTGGTGGCGGTGTATGAGTCCGCGTCCGGCACCGTGTATGTGGACACCGACCCGAACAGCAACACCAACACCTTCGGCCAGGATATGTTTGCAACGGGGGTGGTCTCCCGCCCCGAGTCCTTCATGGGCGCGTATTTCAATTCGGAACTGGATGCGGTGGAGTTTGCCATTGACCGTCAGGCGCTGCTGGAAACGGGCTGGCTGGGCGATCCAAGTCAGCTGCGCTATCAGGTGTTCGCCACCAAAAGCGGCACCCAGAACAGTCCGCAGGGGCCGGGGGACATTGGCGGGCGCAGTGATATCCGCGATTCGATCTACAACGATTATATCGCTGAAAATCATTGGTTTGCCCAGCAGGGGCTCCAGGGTACGGGCAGCGTGCTGCGGGAATGGATTCCGGGCGATGCCTGGGCGGGCCGGGTGAAAGTTGCGCTGGTGGTGCATGGCAATCAGTCCATCCGCCGCGGGCAGGAGATCCAGGACCTGATCAATAATGGCCAGGGGGCGGGTTATTTTCGTCCGCTGGACACGCACGAGGTGTTCGGGGTGCCGCTGAATCTGCACATCACGCCGACGCTGGCGACCGCGATACAGTGGGCCGCAGTTGACCCGGATGCCGAGGAACTCTGGCGCGATGGGCCGGCCTTCAACGAACGGCTGGGCGGTCTGATCCGCGCCGGCATTGTGCAACTCTTCGCCACAACGTTCTCGGATCACATTCTGGCCTATTTTGACAATGCGTATAACGCCGACAACGTGGCGCTGGCGCACCGGATGCTGGAAGAAATTTACGATACCGACATGAGCGGGGTTCAGGTGTTTTATCCGCCGGAACGGGTCCTGGACGACGGGGTGCTCGGCAAGATTCGGGATCTGGGCTTCAATTTTACGCTGGTGGATCAAATGATGCACATTCGCCACTGGTTCGGCCGCGAGGCGGCCCTGGGAACGGACGGCTACCGGATCAACAATATTCATGGCGTGGGCACGTTCGCGTTGAATGACCGGGCGGGGAATGTGAAATTCGACATGCACGACAGCGGGGCGCCGATGGCGCTGCGGCGTCAGTTGAACCGCATGGCCCGCAGTGGCACGCAGGATCAGGTGCTGGTGATTCACAGTGCCTGGGAGGATTTTCTGGATGCGGACAATGCGGCGGCGTATGATGCCCTGGTCCGCTGGATGGCGAACCGCCCCTGGGTGGAAATCGTCACCCTGGAGGACATCGCCGCCGGAGACGTGGATCTGGACCGGGACGGGGAGGGGGATGACTGGTGGCAGATTGACCGGGGCTCGCCCGAACTCGATAAAATCGCCCAGGAATGGATTCATTTCGCCAGCCGCGAAAATTATGATAACTGGTACGTCGGCGAGTCCGGTTTCCGGCAGGGACTGATGAACACGGTGTTTGAGATCCGTCCCGGCGTCTCTCTGCCGCAGGCGTATGGCATGCAGGCGGCCGAAACCGGCATCGTACAGGATGCCTGGTCCGCCGTGGCGGGAATTCAGAACGAAGATCTGCGTCTGCTCGCCTCCGGCGTGCTGCACGCCTCCACGTTCATTACCGCCTTCCACGATCAGCCGACCGTGGATTTGCGGAAATTCAGTGACGGCAGCTATATTTTCCCGGATAACGAATTCCGTGAACT
>PXDP01000398.1 GCA_003565035.1 PVC group bacterium
CCCCCGAATTCCCTCCGATTGACTCACCCCCGACAGACTGCCGCCACTCCAAAACCAAAGCCCGTTGATCGGATTCTCACCCAAATCCAGCCGCACGCCGTTAATCGGATGGGCGGCCAGCCGTTCAGCGCCCAGCACCATGACCCGCCGCAGCATCTCCGGCCAGCCTCTCGTAAGCCGCGTAAGCGATTTTCCGCTCAAATCCGTCGGAGTGTGTCGGATCGTCGGCACCGGTTCAAAACGCGGCAGATCCAGAATAAAGCGTCCTTTTCCAAAAGAAATGCAATGAATTTCACATCCGAGCTCTGCGGAAAGCTCCGATTCAAGCATACTCAGCAACTCCGCCTGCTCCGCATCCGAATGCGGAAACGCCGGCCCCAGCACCTCGCTGTCGATTTCCGTGACAAAATGCGCCAGCGCCCGAAACCGGGACGAATCCGGATGTCCCCCCGCCGCCCGGGCCGCCAGCGGCCCCCAGCGAATCAGCTTCGCGTTTTTGGGAGAATACCCGCAAACCTCCGTGAGCATGGCCATCGAATGCGAGGAATTCCAGGCGGACAATTTCAGCGTGCCGCACCGCCCCGCCGCGGCCAGCGCACGGGCGTTCGGACTCCGGGCCACATCCAGGGGTGTCTGATCCCGCAGATCCGCGTACGGGAAATCTCCCGCCGCGTCCACCAGCACAATCACCCGCTTCATACGAACGGCATCCTCAAGCCCCCAGCTCCTCCACACGGTACCGGACAATCTCATCCCCCACATCCTCCAGCGCCGACAGCCGACCCATCGCCTCCACCACATCCCCCACCCTGGCATTGCCTGTCAAAATCACCACCGGGACAAATTCTTTGTGCAAAGGGTCCTCTTTTTGCAGCAGGGCCGTGATGGTAATCCCGCTTTCGCCCAGCACCCGCGCCACCACCCCCAGCGTCCCCGGACGGTCCCGCAGCAGCAGACGCAAATACGAGCGCTCCACCCGCTCCGCCGGCGGCAGCAGGCGGGGCGCCTTCTCCGGGCTCCATTCCAGCGGAATCCGGTCCGTCGCACCGCTGATGAGATTCCGGGCCACATCCACAATATCCGCCACCACCGCACTCGCGGTCGGCAACCGACCCGCCCCGCGGCCATAATACAGCGTCTCACCCACCACCGAGCCCTTCACCAGCACCGCGTTGAAACTCATCTCCACGTTTGCCAGCATGTGATCCTCCGGAATCAGCGCCGGTTGAACCCCCACCTCCACCGATCCATTCGACCTTGTCAGAATCGCCAGCAACTTGATCCGATATCCCAGTTCCGCCGCCGTGGCCACATCCACCGGCGAAATATCACGAATCCCCGAAACCGACACGTCCTCCAGCGTCACCGGAATCCCATAAGCCAACTGCCCCAGAATCACTGCCTTGTGCGCCGTGTCCCAGCCATCGATATCCAGACTCGGCTCCGCCTCCGCATAACCCAAGTCCTGTGCCTCCTTCAGCACCGCATCAAACGCCACCTTGTCCCGCTCCATGCGCGTCAGAATATAATTGCAGGTCCCGTTGAGAATCCCGTGAATCTCTTCAATCGGATTCGCCACCAGACCCTCGCGCAAGGCCTTAATAATCGGGATCCCCCCGCCCACGCTCGCTTCAAAAAACAGTTCCACCCCCGCATCCTGCGCCGCCGTAATCAATTCCGGACCATGCTCCGCCAAGAGCGCTTTATTGGCCGTCACCACCGATTTCCCCTGCGAAAAGGCCTCCAGAATAAAGGTCTTGGCAATCCCCGTTCCGCCAATCATCTCCACAATAATCTGAATGTCCGGATCCTGCAATACCTCCATGGCATCCTTGGTCAAAATCTCCTGCGGAATCGAGAACCCGAAATCGCGATCCAGGTTCAAATCCGCTGCACGCGCCAGCACCAGATCAATTCCGCTCCGGTCACGGATCAGATCACGTTGTTTCAAAAGCGTTTCGGCCGTGCCGGCACCCACCGTGCCCAGGCCAAGCAAACCAATTTTAACAGTATTCATAGGAGGACTTTCAGAAAAACAGAAAAATCGCGGGCAACACACCCCGCAGAACAGAGCGACGCTTCAACCGAAAACCCCGGCAAAAGTCAATCGCCGAATGCCAGAGACAGCTCCAGCTCCTCTTCCCAGTCCTCTTCATAAGAGATATCAATATACTGATAAATCTCCATCCCATCTATTCTCAGCATGATTTCCGTGAACAGCCCGGCAAAGGCCGTGGAATACGCCAGAACCGAAAGCCGGCAAAGGCCCCGGTCCAAAAGTTCCTCCAGAAACAGCTCGAATTCCGCCTGTGCCTCCGCCGTGAAATATTTGAAGGCAACCACATCCACCTCCAATACAAACGGATCACTCAGCCCCGCAATCTCATCCCGCAGCCCAAATATCAGATTATAAACGGCATACAACTCCACCAAACCCTCTAACACAATCTTAAAGCCATGGTTCCGTTGTTTAATCTCATTCATAAAAAACAAACTACTCCGAGCATCTGCAAAAGTTAAGGAAGGAATGTTTGTTTATAGCACATGGATTTCACGGCAGACTAAATCAGACCGCGGTTCAGCCGCAGCATGGGCAGCAGCACCGCGAGGGCCACCAGCAGGATCAGCAGTCCCACCGCCACAATCAGCAACGGTTCAAGCAGTGCCAGCAGGCGCCGCAAATTACGGTCCCAGGCCCGCTGATGTCCGCGGGCCGCATGGCGGAAGAGCCCGCTCAAATCACCGGAAGCCTCGCCCGCCCTCGCCCAGCCCGGTAAATCCTCGCACAAAACCGGCACCGCCATCAGCACATCCGCCAGCCGTTCGCCATGCGAGACCCGGTGGGCGGCTTCAGAACAGGCGGTCACCAGTCCGGGCGCCCCCGTGGCCCGTCCCGCAGTCTCCAGGGCCCGGTGCAGCGGAATTCCACCCTCCAGCAGCAGTGCCAGCGTCCGCGCGAAGCGGGCCCGGGCCAACGACCCCAGCGCCGGGCCCAACACGGGCACCTTATACCAACGCTGCGAAATCAGTCCGCCCGGACGACAGCGCAGACGGTTTACGCTCCGCCACAGGAGCAACACAAGCAAAAGAAGTCCGCCGATTCCCAGCGGATGCCGAATCCAGCGCCCCAGTGCCAGAACACCTCGCGTCAGGGCGGGCAGCTCCTGGCCCACCCCCGCCAGCAGTTGATCATAGGCCGGCAGCAGAAACCCCACCAACACCCCCAGCACCGCCAACGCCACCACGGAAATGACCGCCGGGTACACCAGCGCCGTCCGGATCTGATCGCCCACCCCGGCCTCTTCCTCCAGGTGATCCGCCAGCTCCATACACACCTGCGGCAGCCGTCCCGCCGCCTCCCCCGCCCCCAACACCGCAATCTCATCCTCACGCGCTCCGCGCAACTGACGCCCCAGCACTTCGCTGAAATCCAGTCCCTCCTTAATCTGATCCCCCACCGCCGCCAGAGTTTCCGCCCCCGCCGCCAGCTCCGGATTCTCACTTAACAGCCGCAGGGCCCGGTCCAGCGGCAGCCCCGCCTGCAAAAGTGCCCCCAACTCCCGATACAAAACCGAGCGCCTGGCCGCATCAAATTTTCCGCCCCTGCCCACCGGCTCCACGTCCCGGGGAAAGATTCCTTCCGCAATCAGCCGTTCCCGGGCTTCTTTAGCATTCAGCGCCTCCACCCGGCCCCGGCGCGTCTGACCGCCTGATGTGTATCCCTGATACCGGAAGGTCGGCATCAGTCCAGCGCCCCCAGCACGGTCCGCACCTCCGCAACCGACGTCAATCCCGCCGCGATTTTCTCTTCCGCATCCGTCCACATGTCCGCGAATCCGGCCGTTTTCGCAAGCCGCTTCACCTCTTCCACCGAACGCCCCTGCCGCATGGCCTCCCGCAGGGTGTCATTCACCTCCAGCAGCTCATACAGTCCGATCCGGCCCAGATACCCCTCACGGCAGCGGTCGCACCCGACCGGTTCGCGAATGACTTTTCCCGTCAAACCGTTCAGAGGATCCTTCTCTCCCGCACCCACAAATTCGGTTTCCACTGCGCAATGCGGACAGAGCCTGCGCACCAGCCGCTGCGCCAGGGCGCCCCGGGTCGCCTCCGCCACCAGAAACGGCTCCACCCCCATGTCAATAATCCGAAGCGAAGCCGAAACCGCATCATTCGCATGAAGCGTGCTAAACACCAGGTGTCCGGTCATCGAGGCCCGGACCACAATTTCAGCAGTCTCCTCATCCCGGGTTTCTCCCACCAGAATCACATCCGGATCCTGGCGCAGCAGCGAGCGCAAGCCCGCCGAAAAGGTCAGTCCAATGCGGCTCTGCACATTCACCTGACCGATATCGGGCAACTGGTACTCCACCGGATCCTCAATAGTCAGAATATTCCGGCGCTGCGTATCCAGCTCGCTCAGGGCCGCATACAGGGTGGTGGTTTTGCCGCTGCCAGTCGGTCCGGTCACCCAGATTACCCCGTGCGGACGGCGGATGATTTCGCGGAAGGGCTGCAAAAGCCGGTCCGGCATGCCCAGATCACTCAGACTCAGCAGCATCGACTCGCGCCCCAGCAGACGCAGCACCACCCGCTCCCCGTCCGCCACCGGCAGCACCGACACGCGGATATCAATTTCCCGTTCCCCCACCCGCACCCGGGCGTTTCCGTCCTGGGGCAGCCGGCGCTCGGCCACATCCAGACGGGCCATAATTTTGATGCGCGACACCACCGCATCCGCCACCTCCAGCGGAACATCCCCGTGCGGATACAACACCCCATCCAACCGAAAACGCACCTGCATCCGCCCCCCGCGGGGCTCAATGTGAATATCCGATGCCCCCTGCTCCAGCCCCTCCAGCAGCATCCGGCTCACCCGCGCCGCCACCGGTGCTCCGCCCGCCTGACGCAGCAGATCCTCCCGCTCTTCCTGACGGTCCAGCCGTCCGGATTCCGCCCGCACGCCATCCCCGGATTCCGGAGGGGGCTTTTCGACGGCATCGCCCGCAGAGCGCGCATACACCCGGTCAATTGCCCGGCGGACCACCGCCTCCGGTGCCAGAATCAGATCCACATCCTCCCCCAGCAGCACGCTCAATTCCGGAAATTTGACTTCCACCCCCGCATCCGGCGTACACAACAGAACCTCACCGTCCACCCGCACCGGCACCATCGGCCCCGACCGCAGAAAATCCACCGGCATTCCCTTCAGCACGCGCTGATCCAGCCAGGCCTCGGGAATGGCCTCCACAAACCGACAGCGCAAATCCGCCGCCCGCTGACGAAGCTGATCGGATTCCCGGGTGCTCATAGCCCGTCACTTCGGGGAACGCTCAGCCCCGTACGCCGTTCCCAGCGTTCGGCCGCCGTGCGCCCCTCCTCGTCCTCGGTCACCAGATAGGGGGTCACAAAAATCAGCAGATTTGTCTTCTGCTTGCGCTCGGTTGTGCTGCGGAAAAGATGCCCCAGAATCGGCAGGCTTCCCAAAATCGGAACCCGCCGGTCCTCCAGCACCGTATCTTCGCGCAACAGACCGCTGATAATCACCGGAACGCCTTCCGGCGTGGTCAGCGTGCTGGTCACTTCGCGCCGCGCAATCGTCGGCGTGAGCGCAGTGCCCGCCACCGACTCCCGAATAATCGCCTCGATGCTCGGATTCAACTGCAGAGTGATCTCCCGGTTGGGGTTCACCTGCGGACGCACGGTCAGTTTGATCCCCACGTCAATTCGGTCGATATTTTGAATCACATCCCGGTTATCCCCGGTTCCGCCAGTGATGGTGGAGCGCAAAATGGGGATGTTCTCCACCACGCTCACAGTGGCCTCGGCATTGTTCTGAGTGCGCAGCGGCACATTGGAGAGGATGTTCACATCCCGGTCGGTTTGCAGCGCCCGGAGCAGAAAAGGCAGACTCGGAACCACAGTGCCGTCGGGCAGGGTCACCGTGCCGCGGGCCAGTCCAAAGGCCAGCCCCTGGGGAAAAGTCTGGGTACGCGCAAATTCCAGTGCCGTGTCGGTCTCACCGGGACGGCTGCGGCCGATCACGGTGGTGGATCCCTGCTGCGGGGCCTCGGTGGTGGCCCACTCGACCCCGAAATCAAAGCCGCGGTTCTCTGCCACCTCCACAATCAGCACTTCCACCAGCACCTGCTGGGGCGGACGGTCCAATTCGCGCAGCAAATCGCGAACCCCGGCAAAGGCCAGCGTCGAGGCATCCACCAGCACCGCATTGTTGGCGGAATCAAAGCCCACCGACACACTGTCCCGCGCATCGGTCTGCTGGCGGCGCGACAGCAGTTCCGTGATTTGCCCCGCTGCGGCTTCCGCCGACAGATAATTCAAAAAAACCGCATGCAGACGACCCTGGGTGGCCGCGCTTTCCGCCGGAATATCAAGCTGTTCCACCATGGAGCGGATTTCCCGCAATTGCAGCGGACCCGCCGAAACAATCAGCGCATTGGCCTGCTCCGCCGCCACCAGCGTGAACCCTGCAGGAAGATCTCCGGCACCGGTGGCCACCTGCGCCACCCGGCGGGACATCTGGGCCGAAGCCGACTCCGCCCCTGTCAGGGCCTCGGAGATTTGCCGGGCCAAATCGCGGGCCGAGGCATGCTTCAGTGGCAGCACCGTCAGGGTCGTGGACTGGCCCGGCTGATCCAGCTCGTGCAGCAGGGCCTCGATCCGCTGCAAATTCGAGGCGGTATCGGTGATCACCAAGTGGTTCGTGGGGGCAAAGGCGGACAGCGCCCCGTCCCGCGCACGGCGCACCATCGGCTCCAGCATCGGCCGCACATCCGTGGCCCGGATATGCTCCAACTGAATCACCCGGGTCACCAGCCCCATCTGAATCAACTCCTGGCTCACCCCCACCACCGTGGCCTGAATCGGCTCCTCGCCCTCCAGACGCCGGATATGGAACGCACCCTCGCGCTCCACCACCGTGAAGCCCCGTCCTTCAAGGACCGCAACAAACAGCGGAAACACCTTGTCCACCGGAATGCTCTCCTGCGTCAACACCGAAACCCGACCCACCAGTGCCTCCTGATCCATGACCAGCGGCACCCCGGTCCAGCGCTCCACCAGCTTGACCAATTCGGTCAGTTCTATATCCGGCGTATTGAACAGCACACTCGCGGGCCGTTCGGATGCCGTTTGGGCCGGGCCCGAAAGCGGAACGAGCAGACTCAAACCCATCAAACAAAGCCATGAAAATTTCATCGGGATTTTCATCGGAATTTTCATTGGGATTTTCATCGGGAGATTCCGCGTTCAGAGGTCAACAAAAACGATTCCAAATGGGAGAGTTCCGGAACTTCCGGCAGCGAAGCCTTCATTTCCTGCACCGCATCTTTCACTCCAAGCTTGCGGCGGTAAATCATCCGGTAGACCTCTTTCAGGGCCCGCACCGTTTCCGGCGGCACCCCGCGCCGTTCCAGGCCGATTTTATTAATTCCCCGGATCGCCAGCGGATTCCCGTCCGCCATCATGAACGGCGGCACATCCTGCACCACTTTCGCACAGCCGCCGGTAATGCTCAGCCGCCCGACCCGCACAAACTGATGTACCCCGGTCAGCCCGCCGATGATGGCCTGATTCTCCACCGTCACATGGCCCGCCAGCGTGGCCGCGTTGGCCATAATCACTTCATCACCCACAATGCAGTCGTGCGCCACGTGCGCATAAGCCATGATGTGGCACTTCCGCCCCACCACCGTGTCCACCCC
>PXDP01000038.1 GCA_003565035.1 PVC group bacterium
AACAGGCCCAGCAACAGAATCAGCATTGCACCCGGACGCACATCCAGGATATTGCTTAGCCAGATGGACACCACCCCCGCCAGCCCGCCGGTCAAACCACTGCCCCAGATCAGAGCCCGGGGAGAGCGCACCAGTTGCAGCATAATCGCGGTCGGAGTGATGAACAGGGCGGCGGACAAAACCGATCCCACCGCCTGAAGCGAGGTCACCAGCCCCAACACCATCAGCAGGGTCAGCCAATAATTCATGCGCCGGACAGGCACCCCCATCGAGGCGGCAATTGACGGCTCAAACAGATACAGAATCCACCCCCGCCGCCAGGCCGAGAGCGAAATCAGAATCAAGAGACTCACGCCGTAACTGATCCAGAGATCCGCATTCCTCAGGCCCAGAATATTCCCGAATAACCAGCCCTCAAGATTGGTGAAGGTCGGGATGCGCTCCAGCATCAGCAGCCCCGCCGCAAACGCGGTTGTGTAGAGAACCGACAGGGACGTCTGATGATCCAGCAGGGCGATCCGTGCCACGTACACCGTGCCCAGTCCCACCACCAGGGCTCCGAAAAGGGCGCCGACAAACCCCACGAAAGGATTCAACCCGCCGAAAATCAGAATCCCCAGCGCAATCCCGGGCAGGAGGGCATGGGAAAGCGCACTGACCACCAGTGCGTTTTTCCGCAGCACCACCAGCGCGCCAAGGGCGCCGTTGCTGAAGCCGATCAGACCCGCCGCAAGGATTGCCCGCTGATTGAATCCAAATTCCAGAAACTCAAACATGTACATCCTCCGGGGGCGCATCGAAAGCATTTCGCAAAGCTTCGGGCGTGAAGGCCTCGGTCACGGGGCCGAAGCCCACCAGCCTCCGGTTCAGCAGCAGTACCGTATCAAACAAATCCGGGACCGCCTTGAGGTCGTGGTGACACACCATCAGCAGTCGTCCGTTTGCCGCCAGTTCGCGCAGCACCTCGCCAAGCATCCGCTGGGAAGGTTCGTCAAGCCCCGCGAAGGGTTCATCCAGCAGCAGCACATGCGCCTCCTGAGCCAGTGCCCGCGCAATGTGCGCGCGCTGCAGCTGTCCGCCACTTAACTGATACAGCCTGCGCCCCTGCAAATCCCCCAGCTTCAGCGTCTCAATTGCCGTGTCCACAACGTCGGTGTCCAGAGCCCGCCAGCGTCCCCGTTCCCCAAGATGCGGATACCGGCCCATCTCCACCAGGCCCCGCACCGTCAGCGGAAAATAAGGATCCACCTGATCATTCTGCGGCAAATACGCGATTTCCCGCCGAACCGCGGACAGCGGCTGCCCCCGCCAGGTGAGGGAACCGCTGATTTGCGTGTGGAGCCCCGCAATGCTCTTCAGCAGGGTACTTTTCCCGGCGCCATTTTGTCCCAGGAGTCCCACGCAATGCCCGCAGCCGATGGAAAACGACACATCCGCCAGAGCACAAATGGCACCGTAATGCACATGCAGTGCCTGCACCGCAAGGCAGTGGGCCGGCTCCGGAGGGTGCGAAGCGCCCAGTTTCGTGATTCGGAACAAATCCTCGTTCAGTTCTCCGGCCATCGAAACTCCATCACATGTGAAAACGAGCCCCGGGTCCAAAGACCTCCGCGCTGCATGGCCTGCTGTTCGGGTTCCACCGTCAGCTCCAGATACACGGAATCAAGCTCTTCGGGAAATGTTCCGGTAATCCTCAAGCGGACGGCTTGATCCTCAAACCTCAGATCCGCATCCTCATCCCAGCGCAAGTCCTCGCCGCCCTTACCGAGCAGAATGTCGCCCTGATACACCGCAAACTGTTCCGGCGGGTGCGAAAAGCGGAGGTCCAGCCACACCGGACGGATATCGTCCATCGACACAACCTCAGCAGGGACGGCAGAAGCCGACAACTGGGTTCGTGGCCGGGTAAGACGGTGCAGCGGAAACCCCAGCAGGATGCCAAGAACACAGACCAGGAAAAGTTCAAACGCCGGCCGCCCCCGCATGGGTTACTCCTCTCCGGTCAGGGCCCGCACAATCGAATTCACATTATGCCGGATCATGTCATTGTAGGTTTTTCCGGCAGTACCGGTATTGTCTGCCAGCAGCGGTTCGGCAAGCCGAACCCCGGTTTCGTTCACAATCATCTCCAGAATCCGCTCACTGGCACCTTTTTCAGGAAAGACGGCGCGAATGTTTTCCCGGCGAAGGATACGAATGGTCTCCGCGAGGTAAGAAGGCGTGGGGTCATCCTCGGTCGTCAAGCCCTGAACCGGTATCGACTGAAATCCGAACGCCTCGCAAAAATAGCCGAAAGCCGCATGAGCGGTCACCAGCTTGCGCCGGTTCCGGGGTATGCCGGAAACCTCTTCCTCCACCCAGCGGTGCAGGGCTTCCAGTTCGCTCATCATCTCACGGGCCGATCCGCGGATCTCCGACCGGTGATCCGGCAGCAGCCGTTCCAGTGCCCGGCCCATATGGCGCACCGCCGTGCGCATGGCCATCGGACTGTGCCACCAGTGCGGATCAATCGCACCATGACTGTGGGTCGGACAGCACATAAACACTTCACTCTCCACATCAATCCGAAGCGAAGGCACCAAACGGCCCGCCTCGTAAAAAATAACCCCCTCCGGCAAAGAGGCTTCCAGACGGTCCAGATAGGTTTCCAGATTTTTGCCCATGGCCACCACCATCACCGCGTCCTGAATCCGGGCCAGATCACGCGGTGACGGATCAAAGGTATGCGGATTTCCTCCCGGCCCCATCAGTTCCTCAATCCGGACATGGTCCCCCGCCAGGCGGGAGACCATTTCCGAAAGAAGAGGGTGCAGAGTCGCCACCATCGGACGCTCCTCCGCGTTCACTGCGGAGAAGAGCCCGCAAAGCAGACAAACAAAGGAGAGAAACCGTTTCATGGAGCGACTCTACAGATTATCGGACTTCAGGTCCACCAAAACTCATGGCAAACTGAAGCCATACGGACTGCTCGCTGTCATCCCCGCGCTCATCGAAATTCCCCTGCAAACGCAGATGTGTATCGGGATTATTCGCAATCGCAAGGGTGCCGCCCACAGAAAAACGGGTCCAGGAATCCAGATCCAGTCCGGAAATGCTGTTCACGTAGTCCACACGGGCGAAGGGACGCAGACGGTCGGTCATCTGATACGCCACTTGGGTGCTCACACCCCATCCCGAGGCACGCTCTCCGTGCTCGTCATGCTCATCATGCCCATGGCCATGATCGTGATGCCCGTGGTCATGTCCGTGATCGTCGTGATGGTCATCGTCATGATGCCCATGCCCGTGATGCTCTTCACCTTTGCCCATAAACCGGATGAATTCCGTGCGCCAGTTCACCGAACGGCCACCGGGTTCAAATCCATTTTCACGCCAGGCGTACTCCGCACCCAGAAGCGCAAACCAGGAGTCACCGCCCTCTTCATTGGTGCCTTTGCCCCCGGCGGTGGCCAGGGTCAGGGAATGGAAATCATTCCGGCGGAGCAGGGTGCGGAAACCAATCGTCACAAAATCCTCATCCAGGCGGTATTCCTCCAATTCGCCCCAACTGCCATGGCCATGCCCGTGATCATCGTGATCGTCGTGATGCCGGTGTCCGTGGTCACCGTGTCCGTGGTCATCGTGTCCGTGGTCATCATGCCCATGTCCGTGCCCATGATCGTGGGCATGACTGGGACGCTGACCGAAGCTGAGCGTGAAAACGCTCGGAGAGACGGTGTCCAAATGGAAGTTCAGCTCACCGCCCAGGGTCTGCAGCCCGTCCTCGCCCAGAAACAGCGCGTGAGGCAAGGGGGCATCCACCGTTTCCCAGGCGTGCAGATGAGTGGCATTGTGCAGGCCCACACGGTTCAAAAACCGGCCGCCCCGAAGTTCCATTCCACCGGGAAGATTGTGCAGTTTCAGAAAAATCTCTTCCCACTCCCATTCAAAATCGTCGTGCGAGTCCGTGAACAGCGTTCCCGATGCAAAACCCTGAATGTAATCACCGTACCGCAGAGAAACCGACGGTTCCAGACTCTGCAGTTGCAACGCACCATCCCGGTTGGGATCATGTCCCCCGGGTGCAAATTCTTCCGGATGATCCGCCGTGCTGCGGCCCACGATCGTGTTAATGTCCAGACCAAAAGACAAAATACCCTCTTCTGCGAATGCTGCGAACTGCAGCCCGATTCCTCCGGCAATGACAATGGTTTTTATAAGGTTCTTCATAAAATACTCCTAAATCAGGTTCTAAACACGCGCAGGAAAACCCTTTGTTTTTCCGCAAGGTCCCTGCTATATCAACGCGCGCTGAAAATGCAAATGATCTTTTAATATCATTTAAAATTCAGGTCTTTTTCAATTGATCACCGATCGGGTCAAGTTTCCGATTGTCCCGAAGCCCTCCGGTTGATAATGCAGGGCCCCAACTCTGACACTGACAGGTATGCACATGAAACCACTTCTGCTCCAAGGCCCTCCCGCATTTTCCTCGTTCCGAACTGCTGCATTGCGCACCGCACTGCAGAACGCGCTGCCGGACACCCCTCTCTGCGATCCGGAGATTCATGAACTCTATCTGCTGGAGACTGAAGCACTCCCGGCAGGCGAAACCCGCGACCATGTGTATGCACTCCTGAACGCCGAAGGGCTCTTTTCCGCAGAAGAGGGCTTTTTTGTCACCCCCCGCAAAGGGACCATCTCCCCCTGGTCCTCCAAAGCCACCGACATTTTTCATCACTGCGGACTCACCGGCATTGCCCGTGTGGAACGTGGTCTGCATTTCACGGTCCGCACCGAAAACGGCTCCGTCCTTCGCGCCGGAGAGCTGGGCGCGGCCCTCCTTCTCCTTCACGACCGCATGACCGAAGCGGTCTATGAAGATCTGTCCGACTTTTTTGCGCACCCCGAGCCCGCCCCCCTGCGCACGGTGCCGCTCCTCGCCGAAGGTCCCGAAGCCTTCCACCGCGCCAATACCGAATGGGGTCTGGCCATGAGCCCGGAGGAAATCGACTATCTTGTCGAGGCCTATCAGAAAATGCGGCGCGATCCCACCGATGCCGAACTGGTGATGTTCTCCCAGGTGAATTCCGAGCACTGTCGGCATAAAATTTTCAACGCCGACTGGATCGTGGACGGAAAAGCCTCTGGCAAATCACTTTTTCAAATGATCCGCAACACCCATGCGAAACATCCCGAAGGCACCCTGGTCGCTTATGCTGACAATTCCGGCGTGCTTGAAGGCGTTCCGGGCGACTGGTGGGAAGTGAACCCTCTCGGGCCGCAAAACAACTACCGCAAGACCCCCACCACCCTCGACATTCTCTGCAAAGTTGAAACCCACAATCATCCCACCGCGATCTCCCCCTTCCCCGGAGCCGCCACCGGGGTCGGCGGCGAAATCCGCGACGAAGGGGCCACCGGTATCGGCGGACGCCCCAAAGCCGGTCTGGCCGCCTTCATGGTCTCCCATCTTCGCCTCCCCGGCTATACGCTTCCCTGGGAGGCTCCTGTCGCCGATCATCCCTCCCGCCTTGCCTCACCGCTTGACATTATGATTGAAGGCCCCATCGGTGGCGCCGCCTTCGGCAACGAATTCGGACGCCCGCAGCTCTGCGGGATCTTCCGCACCCTCGAAATCGTCCACAACCGCCGCCACCGAGGCTACCACAAACCCATCATGGCCGCCGGGGGCATGGGCAACCTCAAACGCGAACACGTGGCCAAGCACGACATCCCCCCCAAAGCTCTTATCCTGCAACTTGGCGGACCCTCCATGAAAATCGGGCTTGGAGGCGGTGCGGCCTCCTCCATCGGCGCCGGCAGTCAATCCGAAGCGCTCGATTTTGACTCTGTTCAGCGAGGCAATCCTGAAATGCAGCGCCGTTGCCAGCAGGTCATCGATGCCTGCATCGCCCTTGGAGAGGCCAACCCCATCCTCTCGATTCATGACATTGGTGCCGGCGGCCTCTCCAACGGCCTTCCCGAACTCGTCGAAGCCACCGGCGGACAATTTCACCTCCGCAAGATTCACAACGAAGACCGGTCCATGAGCCCCATGGAAATTTGGTGCAACGAATCCCAGGAACGCTACGTCATGGGCATTCCCCCGGAACGCCTTGCGGACTTCGACGCCCTCTGCACCCGGGAACGCTGTCCATTTGCTGTCGTCGGCGAAGCCACCGACGACGGACGCCTGGTGCTGGAGGATTCCCACTTCCAAAACCAGCCCATTGATATGGAAATGAGCGTCCTTCTCGGCAAAACCCCGAAAATGCGCATCGAGGCCGAAAGACTGTCCGAAACTCATGCAGCCTTTGATCCCGGAGATCTGTCGCTCGCAGAGGCCATCGACCGGGTGCTTCGCTTTCCCGCCGTGGCCGACAAAACCTTCCTGATCACCATTGCCGACCGCTCCATTACCGGCATGGTCGCCCGAGACCAGATGGTCGGGCCCTGGCAAACGCCCGTTGCCGATGTTGCCGTCACCGCCTCCAGCATGGATGCCACCACCGGCGAGGCCATGGCCATGGGTGAGCGTACCCCTCTCGCACTCCTCAACGCCGCCGCCTCCGGGCGAATGGCCATCGGGGAATGCATCACCAACCTCGCCGCCGCCAATATTCCCGAAATCGGCCACATCAAACTCTCGGCCAACTGGATGGTCGCCGCCGGGGAACCCGGGGAGGATGCAAACCTTTTCGACACAGTTAAAGCTGTGGGGATGGATCTTTGCCCCGCCCTTGGCATCAGCATTCCCGTCGGCAAAGATTCCATGTCCATGCGCACCGCGTGGAAAGATTCCCAAGGGAACCGCCATAAACAGGTCTCCCCCCTCAGCCTTCTCGTCACCGGATTTGCCCCGGTCAAAGACATCCACAAAACCCTGACCCCGGATCTCAAACAAAGTGGAAGTCTCCTGCTGCTGCTCGACCTCGGTGAAGGTAAAAACCGTCTCGGCGCAGGCACCCTCGCCCAGGTCACCAGCCAGCTCGGCGACACCCCGCCGGATCTCGACAATCCCGACCGTGTGAAATGCTTCTTCAGCGCCATGCAGGAACTCATTGCCCAGAATCTGCTGCTGTCCTATCACGACCGCTCCGACGGCGGACTCCTGGCAACCGTCGCCGAAATGGCCTTCGCCGGCCGTAAAGGGGTCAATCTGGTCCTTAACGACATCGCCGGTCCCGACCGCGACAGCCAATTCGCCGCCCTTTTTGCCGAAGAACTCGGCGCGGTCATCGAAGTCACGCCCGAACAGCTCCCCTGGGTGCTCAAAACCCTGGAGGATTACAGGCTCTCTGACCTCTGCCATCCCGTCGGCGGCACCACCGCCGGTCAACAGCTCACGATTCAGCATAAAACCGAAACCCTCTTCCAGGCCCCGCTCACGCAACTGCGCCGTGCCTGGTCCGAACTCACCTGGCGCATGCAGACGCTGCGCGACAACCCGGACTGCGCCCAAGAGGAGTACGACACCCACCTCGACGAAACCGATCCCGGCATTCACATCAAGCTCACCTACGATCCCGACCAGGCCCCGACGATCGGCACCGGAGCCCGCCCCAAAATGGCCATCTTCCGCGAACAGGGCATCAACGGCCAGTACGAAATGGCCTTCGCATTTGACCGCGCCGGATTCGAAGCCGTGGATGTGCATATGACCGATCTACTGGACGGCCGGGTAACCCTCGACCGCTTTGCCGGACTCGTGGCCTGTGGCGGTTTCTCCTACGGGGACGTGC
>PXDP01000098.1 GCA_003565035.1 PVC group bacterium
CCAGGTCGTGGTAAACTTGGCGGTCCTTTTTTCCGCAGACTCCTGTCGTAGAAGGCACCCCGAAGAGCCGAACCCCACCCTGGCAAGCTCCGTGTTTCTTCCTCCGTGTCAATCAAACCGCAGTTCTCGCTGAGAAAAGTTACCCTTGAGCGGTAGAGACGATGACGCAAAGGAAAACAACCTATTGTCCAGTAAGATTTGTGTGAACAGGGCAGGACAAGCCGGGCGGTGGCGTAGAGGAAGAAGGATTCCGCTTTGTTGTGCGACCAGGTATCCACCCCGGCGAGCGGTGTGATGGGCTTTATATTTTCTTTTCACCAATTGTGAGATGCGCCGGTCGGCTTTCCTGCTTGATTTCCGGGGGGACCCCGTTAAGGATTTGAGATCAAGAGTGGGCCTGTAGCTCAGTTGGTCAGAGCAAGGGACTCATAATCCTTTGGTCGTGGGTTCAAGTCCCACCGGGCCCACCACTTTTTTTGTGACGGGGTTTGAGGTGTTCGTGCGGTCCGCTTTGTGTCGGCGCGGGGGGTGCCGATTTCCCGTCTTTTACCCGAACTTTTGACAGGATATCACGCCGATGCAGTGGCTTTTAAAAAAAATCATGGGAAGCAAGAACGACCGGGACCTGAAGCGTCTCTGGCCGATGGTTGCGCAGATCAATGCCTTTGAGGAGCAGTATCAGAGCCTGTCCGAAGCGGAACTCAAAGCGAAGTCGGAGGAGTTCAAGACCCGTCTGAAAGAGGGCGAAACAACCGATGACATTCTGCCGGAAGCGTTTGCGGTGGTGAAGAATGCCTGCCGGCGTCTGGTGGGAACCGAATACAATGTGACCGGCAATATGCGGACCTGGGTGGAAATTCCTTATGATGTGCAGCTCATCGGCGGGATGGCCATGCATCAGGGCCGGATCGCGGAAATGGCCACCGGGGAGGGCAAAACGCTGGTCGCAACCGCGCCGGCGTATCTGAATGCGCTGACGGGAAGAGGCGTGCATATCGTCACCGTGAACGATTATCTGGCCCTGCGTGACTCGCAGTGGATGGGACTGGTGTTTGATTATCTTGGCCTGACGGTGGGCTGTATTCAGGGCGGCATGCGTCCCCAGGAAAAGCGCGAGCGCTATCACTGCGATATTACCTACGGCACCAACGCCGAATTCGGATTCGATTATCTCCGCGACAACATGACCTACACCCCGGCGGACCGGGTGCAGCGGGAATATCATTTCGCCATCATCGACGAAATCGACAGTATTCTGGTGGACGAGGCCCGGACGCCGCTTATTATCAGCGGTCCCACCGAACACTCCTCCGAGGAGCTGTTTCTGCGCATGAAGCCGCTGGTGCAGCGGCTGGTCGCCAAACAGAAAGCTCTGGTGGACGGCCTGCTCAAAGACATCAAGGAGGAGCTGGCCAAACCGGACGGGGATGACGACAAAATCAAAAAACTGCTGTATCAGGTGCATCAGGGCATGCCCAAACATCCGGGATTGCTGACGCTGATGGAGGATCCTTCCGTGCGCCGGATGCTGGAGAAGGTGAACGATCAGTTCCTGACCGAAGTGTACAAGGAAATGGCCCGCGAACTGCGTCACGAGCTTTATTTCACAATTGATGAGAAGAGCAATGACGCCGGGTTGACCGACAAAGGCACCGCTTCGATTTCCCCCAACGATCCCGATGCTTACGTACTCCCGGATTTGGCGGAGATCATGTCTGAACTCGACGGGGCCACCGAACTGACCGACGAGGAGCGCCTCCAGCGCCGCCGCGCCGCCCAGGAGGAATTCTCCCGCAAGAGCGAAAGCATTCACGCGATCGACCAGCTCATCCGCGCCTATTCCAACTACGTCAAGGATGTCCAGTACGTGGTGCAGGACAATCAGGTGATCATTGTCGACGAAAACACGGGGCGTCTGATGACCGGCCGGCGCTGGAGTGACGGACTTCACCAGGCGGTGGAGGCCAAGGAGGGGGTCAAAATCGAGCGCGAAACCCAGACCCTCGCGACCATCACCATTCAGAACTACTTCCGCATGTATGAAAAACTGTCGGGGATGACCGGCACGGCGGAAACCGAAGCCGAAGAGTTCATGCAGATCTACAAGCTCGATGTGTTGGTGATTCCCACCAACCGGCCGGTGCGCCGGGTGGATTATAACGACAAAATTTACCGCACCCGCCGCGAGAAGTACAATGCGGTGGTGAATGAGATTATTGATGCCTACCGCCGCAAACAGCCGGTGCTGGTGGGCACGGTGACGGTCGAGTCCTCCGAGGAGCTGAGTCGGCTGCTTCTGAAAAAGAATGTCCCGCATAACGTCCTCAACGCCAAAAACCACGCGCGGGAGGCGGAAATCGTGCAGCGGGCCGGTCAGCCGGGTTCTATTACCATCGCCACCAACATGGCGGGACGCGGCACCGACATCAAACTCGGGCCGGGGGTGGTGAAAATGACACCCGAAGAGGTGGCTTCGCAGATCAGCCTCGAAGAAAAAAAAGACGGCATGACCCTGGAAAAATGGCTGATGGAAAATCCCTGCGGTCTGTATGTGATCGGCACGGAGCGCCACGAATCCCGCCGGATCGACCGTCAGTTGCGCGGCCGCTGTTCACGTCAGGGCGACCCGGGGATGAGCTGTTTTTATGTGTCGCTGGAGGACGATCTGATGCGTCTGTTCGGCGCGGAGCGGATCTCGAACATCATGAACAAGCTCGGGATTGAAGAGGGCGAAGTGATGGAGCACAAGTGGCTCAATAAATCGGTGGAGCGCGCCCAGCGGCGGGTGGAGCAGTACCATTTCGGGATCCGGAAGCGCACATTGGAATACGATGATGTGATGAACCGTCAGCGCGAAGTGGTGTACGGAATGCGTATGGAAATTCTGACCTGCGAGGATCCGCGGGTGCATCTCCTCGACATGCTCGACGAAGTGGTCGAGGAACGGGCCGCCGAGGCGGTGGGGCAGGGCGAGGAGATTGCGCCGGTGGAATTTGCCGACTGGGCCTCGATGACGTTCCCAATTGCGCTGCGTCCGGATGATTTAAAAGGCGTGCCGCTGGAGGCGGAAGCCTATGCGGCCCTGGCCAAAGAGCGGGTCCGGCAGGCGTATGATCTGAAGATGCAGTCGGAGCCGGATGAGTCGATTGTGCACATGGAGCGTCATATTCTCCTGCATGCGATCGACACCCACTGGCAGGAATACCTGCGCGGGATGGATGCCCTCAAACAGGGGGTCGGTCTGCGCGCGTACGGTCAGCGCGATCCGATTCTTGAATTCAAGCACGAAGCGTATTCCATGTTCGCGGATCTGATGACCAAGATCAACGAGGAGGTGGCGCACCGTGCCTTCCGGGCCACCTCTTCACTGCAGTCGCTGGAGAAATTCCTCAGCAATCTCAAAGTGATGGAAAGTCATGCACAGAGTTCGGCCTTTGGGCAGGAGGCCCAGGCAAGGGTGACCCAGGCCAAAGCGGCGCAGGATCAGCGGCAGCGCACGGCGGCTCAGGTCGAGAAAGCGCTGAAAACCCCGGTGCAGCGCGAGATGCCCAAGGTGGGGCGGAACGATCCCTGTCCCTGCGGCAGCGGCAAAAAATACAAACAGTGCTGCGGCAAGTAGGACGGAGATTCCGGAAAGGCCATGACCTCCCTGACCCGGATGATCCAGGATGTACAGGCAACCCGGGGCGGCTGGACGCGTTTCTGGCCCTACGGGTTCGCGGTGTGGTCGGGGCTGGCGGTTTTCGCCTCCTTTGAGCCGGTCCGGGCCGGAGGGCTGATCTATGTGGCGCTGATTCCCTGGCTGATTGCCCTGCGGGCGCGCCCGCAGGCGGCCCGGTCGCTTTCTTACCTGGCCGGTCTGAGCTGCTGGATTCCTTCGGTCTGGTTTCTGCGGCCGGTGACGATCATGGGGGTTTTTGCGCTGGGCGCATATTGTGCGGTGTACTGGGTTCCGGCCGGTTGGCTCT
The DNA here is from genome assembly GCA_003565035.1 of PVC group bacterium. Taxonomy (GTDB): domain Bacteria; phylum Verrucomicrobiota; class Kiritimatiellia; order SS1-B-03-39; family UBA6053; genus PXAS01. The sequence goes on from PXDP01000098.1 coordinate 3,969, forward strand.
GGGCGCGCGGGCTGAAGGCCTGGACCCCCAACCGATCTCTGACGGGATTGAGGCTGGTGCTTGGCGGCAGTGGGGTGTGGGTGTTGCTTGAACTTCTGCGGGGATGGCTGTTCACCGGATTTCCGTGGAACAATCTGGGGGTGGCCCAGGTGGACAATCCGGCTCTGATTCAATTGGCGGCGCTGGGCGGGGTGCCGCTGATCTCCTTTCTGATTGTGGCGATGAATTTCGGCCTCGGGCTTACGGTCCTTCGGCTGGGGCAGCGGCTGACCACCCGCGCGCCCTGGCGGGTGCAGGTGGAGCTGTATCTGCCGCTGTTTCTTCTGGCGGTGGCGGTCCGTTGGGGCATGGGCGAACTGCGGCGTCAGGATGCGGTGCCGGTGGATACGCTGCGGATTGCGGTGGTGCAGCCGAATGTGGATGTGAAGTGGGAGCCGGACCGGGGCCCGGAGATCCGGCGGATTTTGTGGGAACTCAGTGAGCTGGCGATTTCGATGAATCCGGATGTACTGCTCTGGCCGGAGACAGCCCTGCCGGACGAGCTGCGGTTCAGTCCGGAATCCTCGGCTCTGGTGCGGGCCCTGGCGGAAAAAGGAGTTCCGCTATTGCTCGGAACACTGGACATGCAGGCAGAGGCGGTTCCGGAGGGTGAACCCATCCTTGATTTTTATAACGCAGCCATGCTTATCGATACAGACGGACGTCTGCTGGATCTGTATTGGAAACGGCATCTGGTGATGTTCGGGGAGTATATTCCGTTTGCGAATCTGTTTCCGTTTCTGCGGTCCATGACCCCCATGCCCGAGGACATTACCCCCGGGGATGTGCCCGGGATCATGGAACTGACCACAGGTGAGCTGGCGGGGATTTTGATCTGCTTTGAGGATTTGATGCCTTATTTGTCCCGGGATTTGGTCCGCGAAGGTGCGGTGCTGTTTGTGAATTTGACCAACGACGGCTGGTTTGATCCGTACTGGGGCAGCCGCGCGCATCTGGATCATGCCGTGTTCCGGAGTGTGGAATTCCGTCGCCCCACGGTGCGGGCCACGAACACCGGTGTCAGTGCCTGGATTGATCTCCGGGGGCAGGTGCGGGAGCGGCTCGCGGATGCGGAAACCGGCGAAGTCCGGGTTCGCGGCTTCAAGGTGTTTACCGTCGAGATCCCGCAAAAGCCGGAACGGACATTTTTCGCGCGTTATCCGGCGGTGATGTTCTGGGGCGCACTGCTCGCGGCACTGCTGCTGCCGGGTGTGCTGCCGCAAAAACCGGAGGACAGATGACGGTCAGAGAACCGAGAAGTCCGCAAAATAGCCGTAAATCGCAATAACAGCCACCACGAGGATCGCCCCTGCAACCGGCGCATGTTTCCAGGGAGTGAGGTTTACCGCCTCTGCATCCCGGTGAATCCAGGGTTCGGGCATGGGGGCGAGTTTGCCAATGATCAGCATTCCCGCGACCAGAATGAGAAAGACCAGACCTAAAAAGTGGTACTCATTCATCATGGAGGCCCACCCCTGGAACGGAGGGACAAAGTAGCCGAGCGCGATCAGGGTGATTCCCGCGATCAGGGCAAAGTTTCCGGCCAGGGGAGGCAACCGGCGGTTCAGCATCCCCAAAAGCACGGCGGCAAAAATTGGAATAAAGTAGATACCGTTCATTTTTTGAAGGTAGCCGAAAATGCTTTCGAATTTGGCAAGCTGCGGAGCCATCAGCATTGCCGTGATGGCCAGAACCCATCCGAACCATTTTCCGGAGGCCACGATTTTGGATTCCGGCGCGTCCGGGCGAATGAGGTCTTTGTAGATTCCCAGACTGAAAAGGGTGCAGGTGCTGTTCAGGGCCGAATTGAAACTCGACAGAATCGCCCCCATCATGACGGCGGCAAAAAAGCCGGCCATGTAGGTGGGGAGCACCTGATTGACCAGACGGCCGTAGGCCTCCACCGGGCGGATATCATCTCCGGCAAACAGGGCAAAAGCAATCATGCCCGGAATCACCAGATAGAGAGGCCCCAGCAGTTTGAGCGCGCCGGTGAGCAGAACGCCTTTTTGACCTTCCGCAAGGGAGCTGGCACCCAGTGTCCTCTGGATAATTTGCTGGTTGGTGGTCCAGTAAAAGAAATTCAACAGCAAAACTCCGGTAAAAATTGTGGAAAACGGCACTGAGGAGTCCGGGCCGCCGATGGAGTTCATACGGTCGGCATGTTCAACGGTCAGAACCGACCAACCGGCACCCACAGAGCCACCAAGGGCCCGCAGTCCGAAGACCGTGATCAACAGACCTCCCACCAGCAGGCCGGCACCGTTTAAGGTGTCCGAGACTGCAACCGAGCGCAAGCCGCCAAACAGGGCGTAAACCGAGCCCACCAGTCCCACCAGCCAGACGATGAGGATTAACGTCACCCGGGGAGATTCAAGGCCCAGGAGATCCTGCACATCCAGAATGTCAATCATTCCCCGGGCACCGGTATAGAGAATAATGGGCAGAAGAATCAGGGCATAAGCGGAAAGAAATATAAGATTGCAGAGGGTATGTGTTGTTTTTCCGTACCGTGCTAACAGGAATTGGGGGACGGTGGTGATGCCGCTGCGGAGAAATCGGGGCAGAAAAAAGAGGGCCATAGCCACCAAAGCCAAGACGGCAACCACTTCCCAGACCATAACGCTCAGTCCATACTGAAAGGCATCCCCGTTTAATCCCACCATCTGTTCAGTGGAAAGGTTGGTGAGCAGCAAACTTCCGGCGATCAGGGGAAAGGTCAGACTTCGTCCTCCCAGAAAATATCCGTCATTGCTGGACCGCTCATCTTTGTGAGTGATCCAGTAGGTGGCAACGGCCACCAGTGCGGTAAAAAACAGGAAAGAACCTACAATCATAATCGCCACCTCCAACTGTGAAAAAACGACTCTACCAGAAAGGTAGAGAGTTCAAGGCCAATGGCAATGCAAAACCGCCGCAGAATACTTCCTTAAAATAACAGGTATTTTAAAGAAATTTTAGCTTGAAAATGACGATTGTTGGGATAGGATAGGATTATGATCGTTCCAAAATCGTCGAAGATTCCGGGGCCTTTGTGGCCTTGTGTGGAGAAGATTGCCCAGAAGCGGGAGCGGGTGCTGCCGAAGGAGGGCGGCTATTTTGTGCATGTGACGAGTCGTGTGCGGGGTCAGGACTATTTGCTGGAGGCGAAGGAGAAGGAGGCGTTTCGGGAGTTGGCTTTCAGATGGGCGGAGTTTTCGGGGATGACGGTGGTGACGTATTGTGTGATGTCGAATCATTTTCACCTGTTGCTGTGGGTGCCGGAGCGGGAAGCGGTGGATCATGAGGAGGTGGTGCGGCGGCTGAAGCTGGTGTGGTCGAAGGACAAGGTGAAGCAGTGGGAACAGTTTTATGCGCTTCACAAGGAGGAGGATCAGAAGAAGCTGGATGCGCAGGTGACGGAGCGGATGTATGATTTGTCTGAGTTTATGCGGGTTTTGAAGCATGGGTATACGCTGTGGTATAACCGGACGCACACGTGTTCGGGGGCGTTCTGGGATGCGCGGTACCGGAGTGTGGTGGTGGAGGGGAATCCCCTGGCATTGATGTCGGTGGCGGCGTATGTGGATCTGAATCCGATCCGGGCGGGGATGGTGGAGGATCCGATGGATTATCGGTGGAGTGGCTATGCGGCGGCATGCGGGGGCGGTCAGGCGGAGCGGAAGGGGTTGGAGATGCTGGTGCGTCTTTCTCGGGG
>PXDP01000477.1 GCA_003565035.1 PVC group bacterium
GCCTCCTCCATCGGCGCCGCCATTCTCCGCAGCGAAGCCGAACAAAAACTCGCCCAAACCAATGCCGAACTCGGAAAAGCCCTCGAACGCGCCCGGACCCTCGCCATCGACTCCGAAAAAGCCAACATGGCCAAAAGCGAATTTCTCGCCCGCATGAGTCACGAAATCCGCACCCCCATGAACGGCATCCTCGGCATGGCCCGCCTCCTCCAGGACGAAGCCCTTGAGCCAGAGCAACAGGAGAAAATTGACATTATCGTCGAAAGCGGCGACCTCCTCCTCCACATCATCAATGACATCCTCGATTTCTCCAAAATCGAAGCCGGGCAGATCATCATCACTCAGGAACACCTCGATCTCCGCCTCCTGCTCGAAAGCATTCACAAACTGCTCGCCCTGAAAGCCAAAGAAAAAGGACTCGACTACCGCTCGGAGATTCTCCCCGATGTGCCCCTGCAAGTCAAAGGCGATTCCCTGCGCATCCGCCAGGTGCTCATCAACCTCATCGGAAACGCCATCAAATTCACCGAATCCGGCCACATCACCACCCGGGTGGAATGCAGCGGGCAGGACACCGACGCCGCCGTCCTGCGCTTTATCGTCACCGACACCGGACCGGGCATCCCCTCCGACCGCATCGAGAGTCTCTTTGAGGAATTCACCCAGCTCGATGGCTCCTTCATCCGGCGGCACGAGGGCTCCGGCCTCGGCCTCGCCATTGTCAAACGCCTGGTTTCGCTCATGAAAGGCACCATCGATGTGGAAAGCACCCCCGGAGAAGGGAGCCGCTTTATTGTCACCCTTCCCCTCAAAAAACAGATCGACGGTCCTCAAGGCAGCAGCGGCACTCCGGAAACCATTCTTCAGGGCCGCCGCGTTCTGGTGGTGGACGACAACCCCACCAACCTCCGCCTGATGGCCCGGATCTTCGACCGCTGGGAGTGCCGTCAGGACGGCGAGGAAAACCCGCTCAAGGTCGTTTCCCTCATCAACCGGGCCCTCAAAGCCGGTGATCCATATGAATGCGCGGTCATCGATATGATGATGCCCGAAATGGACGGCATTGAGCTGGCGGAAAACATCCGGGCTCAGCTCCCGCCCGGAGCGGACCTTAAGCTTATCATGCTCTCCTCCATCAATGTCCGCGAACGCGATGAACTCTTCCGCAAAGCCGGATACGATGCTGTCCTCGAAAAACCCCTCCGGGAATCCCAGCTCCACGACATTCTCATTCAACTCCTTCCGAAAAACGAAACCACTCCGCTTCCCATGTCCTCATCCTCCTCCACTCCCGCACCGTCCCCCGCCTCACCGGCTTCCTCTGCACCTCCGCAGGACACCCCCCTCCCCAAAGCACACATGCTCATCGCCGAGGACAATCTCGTAAACCAGAAAGTGGCCTCCCAGTACCTCAGCCGGCTCGGCATCACCTTCGAACTCGCAAACAACGGCAAAGAAGCCCTGGAAAAAATGACCGCCGGCACCTTTGATGCGGTGCTTATGGATCTGCACATGCCGGAAATGGACGGCCTTGAAGCCACCAAAGCCTACCGCGAACACGAAGCCGCTCAGCCCGGAGACGGACGGCTCACGATCATTGCCCTCACCGCCGACGCCATCAAAGGCGACCGCGAAAAGTGCATACAGGCCGGCATGGACGACTACCTCAGCAAGCCCCTCAAACTCGCGGACCTCAAAGCAACCCTGCGCAACCATCTCACCGGCGAAGCCTGAACCAACCCCTCCGCCCGACAGGACCCCTCCATGGAAATCTCACTCGACACCCCGTTTTCTCCCGCCGAAGTCTCGCTGCTCGATATGCACAGCGTCCTCAATGTCCTCACCGTCATTCAACACGAATTTCTCCGGCTGGACGAAGCCCTCGGCGACGCGGACGACCTCGACCCGCTTCTGGATTTCATTGCCAACGCCGGGCAGCATCTCAGCAATCCCCAGGCAGCCTCCCACCTCATCGCCAATGTCGAAACCTTCATCCAGGACTGCACCCACCAGCTCCGCGCCCTGGAGACAAACCATCCCGGACTGAAAACCGACGACGTACTGCCCTCCGTCCGCGCCAACCTCGAAGGCATTTTTCTGATTCTCCTGGTCCGCGCCCGTGAACTCCGGGAGCGGCAGGAAAACCCCGAGGCATGGGTGCCCCACTCCGTCAAAACCCTCAAAGACAATTTTCTCAACCTCTTTGAGGCCATTGAACGCAACAGCCATGGTGCCTACCGCATTGTTCACAACCTCGCCCAGCACGAAAACGGCAATTATCTGATTCACCTCGACATTTCCGGGAACACAGCCGGACACATTCTCATGCCACCCGTCTTTCAGGACGTCATGCGCGATCTCATCGCCAATGCCCGCAAATACACCCCGCCGGGCGGCACCATTGCCGCCGGCCTCTCCCTCCACAACGGTCATCTGCGCTTTGTCGTCACCGACAGCGGATGCGGCATCCCTCCCGAAGAACTTCAGGATGTCGTCCGCTTCGGTTACCGGGCCGCCAACGTCAAAGACCGCCCCACCTGCGGCGGCGGCTTCGGTCTCACCAAAGCCTATTATGTCACCAAAGCATTCAACGGACGCATGTGGATCGATTCTCCGCTTGAAGAAAACCGGGGAACCCGTATCGAGATACGCATTCCATCCCCCGTATCGACCGATTCACCGGATTATTCATGAAACAAACTCTTCTCGTCACCTGTGCCAAAGGCATTCCGCCTATCCTCGCCCGCGAAATCACCGCCCTCGGACTCAGGGTCCTTCGGGAGGATGCCGCCGCCGTGGAGGTCGAAGCCTCTTTTGAAGACGCCACCCGCCTCTGCCTGCACCTCCGCACCGCCCACCGCGTTCTCTGGCCGCTCACCCGCGCCCGGGTCACCGGACCCAACGGCCTCTTCGGCGCCGTCATCCGCTTTCCCTGGGAAAAACACCTCGATCCCGGCGGGTACCTCCGCGTCCACGGCTTTGTCCGCACCGAGGCCATCCGCGATGAACGTTTCGCCTTTCTTACCGTCAAAGACGCGGTCATGGACCGCATGCGCGACCGCTGCGGCCGCCGCCCCGACAGCGGTCCCGACGACCGCGGGGCCAACCTCTACCTGCACTGGATCGACGACGAGGCTAAACTCTATTTTGATCTCGCCGGCCAGCCCCTCTCCCGTCGCGGATACCGGCAGCAGGGCGGCATCGCCCCCATGCAGGAGGCCCTCGCCGCCGCCATGCTGCTCGCAGGCGGCTACACCGGCGACACCCCGCTGGTCAACCCCATGTGCGGCAGTGGTACCCTCGCCATCGAAGCCGCCCTCATCGCCCGCCATCAGGCCCCCGGCCTCCTTCGCGACAACTTCGGATTTCTCCACCTGCTCGACACCGATCCCCGCGCCTGGCAAAAAGAAGTCTTTGCCGCCAAAACCGCCGTCCGCCCGGCTGCGGAGCTGCCCCCCATTCTCGCCACCGATCACGACCCCCATACCCTTCACCTCGCCAGAGCCAACGCCGAGCGTGCCGGGGTGGCCGATCTGATCCAATTCGAACTCACCGAGTATCAGGACACCCCCATCCCCGATGGCTCCGCCTGGGTGGTGCTCAACCCCGAATACGGCGTGCGCATGGGCAGCGAAGACAATCTCGAAGCCCACTACCGCGAAATCGGCCAGTGGTTTAAAACCCTCAACACCGGCGGCAAGGGCCTCATCATCACCGGAAACCTCCCGCTCTCCAAACGCTTCGGCCTCAAACTCTCCGGCAAACACACCCTCTACAACGGCGCCATCGAATGCCGCTTGTTGACCTTTGACCTCTTTCCGCCCGCACCCAAAACCGCATGAAACGGGATCATCTCTGGCCGATTTTAATCGTTGTCACCCTCTTTGTGGTGTCCGGTCAGTCCGAAGTCGCCGCCCCCTCCGGTTTTGACTTCAGTATCGACAAAATCGCCCACTTTGGTGTCTTTGGCGCCCTGGCCACCAGCCTCATCCGCCTGCCGGTCTTTCAAAAGCAGGGACCGCGCGGAGCCTGGGCGGTCATCCTGCTGGTCAGTGCCTATGGCGGACTGGACGAATGGCGGCAATCCTTCACCCCCGGCCGCTTCATGGAATTCGGCGACTGGGTGGCCGACACCCTCGGGGCCCTCACCGCCGTCGCCCTCTACAAAGGCTGTCCGCTCTGGCGCAAGCTGCTCGAAACCCCGATCCGCAAGCCATCATAAACTATTCCGTGTGTCTTAGGGTCTGAGAAAATTAAAAACGGTTTTGTGCTATCCAGAATCGTTTTTGTACATTTCAATATAAACGGTTTTCGGTTATGATTTACCCATGATCACAAAATCGTTACCCTTACAGTTTATCAGACTTTGCATTCTGATGCTCCCGATTTCAGTCAACCTGGCCGAGCTGCAGAAGTGGACGGCCTCGAACGGGCGTGAGATCGAAGCCTCCTTTGTTGCGCTCGAAGGCCAAACCCTCCGTCTGGAGGACCAAGAGGGAGTGATCCGGGAAATAAAACTGGATCAATTGAGTCCGGAATCCAGGATCACGGCGCGCCGCATAGCCTCTTCGTCCTGGAAAGCATTAGATGGGAGTTCGCGAAGAGTTTTGCACCAGCACCGGACGCCGCAGTATCATCTGCAAATCCTCGAAGATCAGGGGTGGGGGCTTTTGCAAATTCTTCACCAGGATAAACCCCTTCATCCACAGCCAATCGTTCTTCGCCTGGCGGTGGGACGTTATGTCAACCAGCGGTATACGGGGGTGCCGGTAAAATCAGTCCATCCCCCGCAGATCATGGCCAAGAGTATGGTGCGATGGACTGCGGAACTCGAATCAGACGGTTCGGTCGAAATTGAACTTCGCCTGGGTCCCGACGAAATTTCCATCGGGTATCAGGTTCTTCTCGATCCTACATCACCCTCGGAAGTGATCCAAACCACTCTGCGAGCGGAATTTCCCGCCACGGTGGTGTCGGACGAAGCCACCCCGCTCATCAGACTGGCCGTTGGCGGGGACCCCTTTGAACGGGAAGAGATCCCAAAGCGGATTCCCAATCACAAACTTCAACTCCGCCGAAGCACGGTGCGCCGTCAACAAACCTATCCCTTCTGGGAGTCGGTGGGAGAAGCGTTCACGGGACAAGTTGAGCGGGCTGTGGTTGAAGGACTCTACGCTCCGTATACCCTCGGATTCAGACTTCCTGCACGGGGAGCCACCGGAAGTCTGTGGATTTATGGCGGGGGCTCGCCCTCCGGCGGTTTTTCGCTCAACATGGTGAAAGACAATCCCGCCGACGTGCCGCATCTGCAAATGCTCACCCTGAGCCTCACCCTTTGACCCTGACCACGGAGCCCAATGTCATTTCTAAACCATTTCACCCCCCGTCCCCGCCGTTCATTACAGTCCAGAAAAGGGTTCACCCTCATCGAAATGCTGGTTGTCATCGCCATTTTGGCTCTGTTAGTGGCTTTAATCAGCCCCGCAGTCTCCTCCTCTCTTGAACGGGCAAAAACAGCCCAGTGTTTGTCCAACCTGAGGCAACTGAATGTGGCGCTGCTTTCCTTCATCAGTGAAAGCGGCAAACTTCCGCCCGTCAGCCAGGCTGAAGGCAGCCCCGCCGTTCCAAATGGTCACCGGAACCGCTGGTACACCGGCGCATTTCTCGGTCCCTATCTGGACGAGGAAATTCCACTCTTTGTCACCAATACGGGCGGAGGCGGCTCCTATGAAATTCCTCCGCCAAACTCTGTTCTTGAATGCCCGTCCAGCACCGTCGGGTTCAACAATCAGCGTTCCCGCAAGAGCTGGCTGGGGATGAACAACGAATGGAATGGAAAACGCTTTGTCGACCCAATGAACAACGATCTCCGAAACCGTCCCGGGAATTATCTGGGAGTCGACAAACCCCTTAACAAAGTGGTCAGCTTTGCGGATTCGACCAGCTTCGGCCTGAATACCGTGGCCGATTACACCGCCAACAACGGGAGCGGATTTGTGGGGCTCAACGAATTTGGAGGGTACAACCCCCGCCACCGCGGAGGGGCAAATTATGCGTTTCTGGACGGCCACGTCCGCTGGATTCGCAATCCAAATGAAGCCTTTTTTAATCAGGAGATGTTCCTGGTTCCCAACACGCTTCACGATCCGCTATCCAGACGATAACCTCCCGGAAAACCATGCGCAACACCATACACACCCTCCTGCTTTCCCTCCTGCTTGCCGCCTGCGGACGCCCCTCCCCGGAAAAAACCCAAATCCGTGAGCATGCCCCCGCCGCCGGAGTTCTGGCGGACCTGCTCACCACCGCCGGGCTGCCCCGGGGCGGTGCCGTCCTGATCATCGAGGCCGACCGCGGTCCCGGAACCTCGCCCGTGATTCTCTCCATCACAGTGGCCCTGCACAAAACCCTCCGCGCGTCCGGAATCACCCCCCGGCGGCATATTATCGTCTTTGACGATGTCCGGCGCCGGGAGGACCTCTGGGCGGGTCTACACCCCGGCGAACTGGACAGCATCCTCTCGTCGGTTACCGGAGACGTGGCTGCGGTTCTTTCCCTGATCGGCCCGCCCGCCGACCGGTCCGCCACCGCGCGGCATCTCCCGGTTTTCGCCTTCTGCGGCACCGAAGAACAGGCTCGGAGCGCCCTCCATCATCAGGCAATCGATGCGGCCGTCGCCGATGTGCGCTCCCCCGGCCTCCCGCCCACAGAGCGGAATTACCAAATCATCCGCTGAACCGAAACCCCTCCGCCAGGAATCTCCATGCCCACAGGTATCACAGAAATTATTATTGTCGCGGTGTATGTCATCCTCGTTTCCGTCCTCGGGGCCGCCTTCAAAAAATTTAACAACGACGCGAGCGACTATTTCCGCGGCGGAGCCCGCACCTCCTGGTGGCTGCTCGGCAGCAGTCTTTGGATCAGCGTCGTCAGTGCCGAAGTGTTCACCGGCGTGGCCGGTGCCCAGTTTGAGGCCGGTCTCGCGCCCATGGCCAGCAACCTGGCCATTATTGCCGCCTGTATTCTCATGACCTCCTTCCTGGCCGCCTGGTTCCGCCAACTCCGGGTGATCACCTCCGCAGAAGTCATCCGCCTGCGCTTCGGGGCCGTCACCGAACAGGTCTACTCCTACTTCGGCCTGCTCACCAACCCCATGTGGGGCGGATTTCAGCTATTCGGACTCTCCATGTTCATCGGCACCGTCTTCGGAATTCCCATGCAGCCCATGATCATCGGCCTCGCCGTCACCATCGGCCTCTACACCCTCACCGGCGGACGCTGGGCGGTCATGGCCACCGATTTTCTGCAAAGCCTCATTTTAATCCCCGTCACCCTCCTTGTCGCCATCCTTGCGCTGATCCGGATCGGCGGGCCGGTGGAGTTTTTCACCCAAAGCCGCGAGGCCGGCCTCCTGCAACTGGTCCATCCCGCCGATGCCTTTGAAGGGGGCCAGTACAGCTTCTGGTGGGTCGTGGCGGTTTTCGTCACCCAGATGGTCAGCCAACTCCAGCTCAACTGGTCCTCCCGCTTTTTTGCCGCCAAAGACGGACGCGAAGCCAAAAAAGCCGCCGGCCTACTGCTCTTTCTGTTCGTCTTTGGCCTGTACGGCATCATCACCCCGATGGTGAGCCGGCTCCTGTTCTACGACCAAGTCATGGACATGGGCGCCAACCTGTCCAAAC
>PXDP01000214.1 GCA_003565035.1 PVC group bacterium
ATCGTCCTGCAATTCTTCGGGCACTTCGGGCGTGAGCACTTTGGCCACGTACTCCGGTGTGAGGGCGAAGACTTCGGGGACCATCTGGATGCACTCTTCGCATCCGGTGCAGTTAGCATTGATTTCGACGTTCATGGGGGTTCCTTTTGTTTTTGGTTGGGTCAGAATGATGGGGAGGAAATGATTTTGTCAGAATAATTGACGTCAGAATGATGAAGAAGGGAAGGGAAGTCAGAATGAGGGCATACGTCACTCGTCATTTCTCCCGGGTTTGCCTGCGCGGCGGATGCCGTTCATGGGGCAGCAGAGTTCCGCGGCGGCGAGGCCTTGTTCGTCGGTGGCGGGATTGAAGAGGCTGTAGTCGATACGGGCGAGGGAATCGTTCATTTTGAAGCAGTCGAGTTTGCGGGGGCAGGCGCGGCAGCCGATGCAGCCGTGTGAACAGACTCCGCGCACATCGGGGCCTTTATCGGGATTTGCGCAGGAGACTACCGGCATGCTGTCGCCTTTGAAGGGGATGATTTCCAGAAGGCTGCGGGGGCAGACTTCCGCACAGGCGCCGCATCCGGTGCAGTGGGCGTAATTGATGTGTGCGACTCCGTTTTCGAGGATGAGGGCGTCGAAGGGGCAGGCCTTGGCGCAGTCGCCGAAGCCGAGGCATCCGTAAACACAGTCCTGTACGCCGGCCACGAGGTGGGCGGTGAGGCAGTGGGGAGCACCGGCATAGCTGGCCTGGCGCTGACGGGTTTCGTTGCGGGTGTTGCAGTGGAGAATGGCTTTGCGCGGGAAGGCGGCTTCGGAGGCGAGCCCCAGACAACGGGCCACAGCGTCGGCGGTGCGGGGACCGCCGACGGGACACTGATCGGCGGGAGATTCGCCTTTGGCCACGGCTTCGGCGTATTCGCCGCAGCCGGTGTATCCGCAACCGCCGCAGTTGGCGCCGGGCAGCAGTTCGAGCACTTTGCGGATGCGCATGTCCACCCGCACGCGGAAGGCACGGTCGGCCCAGCCCAGCAGCAGGGCCACGCCACTGCCCAGACCCAGCATTAATCCGCCACTGAGGAGCAGGGTCATGGCGTGACTCCTTCCGCAAGTGCGCTGACCTGGACCTCGCCGGCCCGGAAGGCGTTGGCCAGGCCCTGGTCCGATCCGGTGAAGCCCATAAAGGCGAGGGCGAGAACTCCGGCGACGATCAGCACGATGGGAATACCCTGAAAGGCTTTGGGCACATCGCAGAATTCCAACTCCTGGCGCAGACCGGACATCAGCACAATGGCGAGGGTGAATCCGGCCCCCCCGCCCAGCGCCAGGGCCAGGGCCTGATGCAGTCCCCAGGCCTCCGCGGAGGAAACCAGCAGGGTGTTTTTGCTGATTTCCAGGCAGGTGAACAGGATGGCGCAGTTGGTGGTGATCAGCGGAAGATACACGCCGAATGATTTGTAAAGCGGTGGATGGGCTTTGCGGATGTAGAGTTCCACAAACTGCACCGAGGCGGCGATGACGACAATGTAGCTGATGTAGGTGAGGATGCCGAGTCCGAAGGGTTTGAGCAGGAAGGTGGTGAGGGTCCAGCTCAGGGTGGCGGCGACACAGACCACAAAGGTGACGGCGCAGCCCATGCTGAAGGCCAGGTCGACCCGGCGGGAGACCCCGATAAAGGGGCAGATGCCGACAAAATAACTCAGCACGAAATTGTGGATCAGGGCCGCGCCAAGGGCAATCAGCAGGAGGCTTCCGAGGGTTTCCATGCGAGGGACTCCGTGGGTGAGGGGTTCAAACGTCGGGCTGTGCGGGCGGACCGCAGGGCGTTCAGAGCGGCCAGGAGAAGGCCAAAGGCGAAAAACGCGCCGGGCGGCAGAATCATCACCACCTGCTCCGGCCAGGCGGCGGGTAGAACCCGGTGGCCAAGGAGACTGCCGGCCCCGAGCACTTCGCGGACGGCCCCGAGCGCGCCAAGGGCCAGGGTGAAGCCCAGTCCCTGTCCGATGGCATCGGCGGCAGCGTGAAGGGGTGTCTGCCGGGAGGCGCAGACTTCACAGCGGCAGATGATGATGCAGTTGACAATGATCAGGGGCAGGTAGGGACCCAGAAGCTTGCTCATCGGATAGAAAAAGGCGCCCATGAGCAGATCAACGAGGGTGACGAATCCGGCAATGATGAGTGTGAACACCACAATGCGGACATGTGGACGGAGCAGGTGCCGGATGAGACTGATGCAGACATTGGCGCAGAGCAGGACAAAAAGCACTGCGGCGGACATCGTCAGCGCCGAGGCGAGACTGGCCGTGACCGCCAGTACGGGGCAGAGTCCGAGCAACTGGCGGAAGACCGGATTTTCCGGAAGAATCCCGTTTATAAAGCGTTCGGTGGGGGTGGGGCCGGATTCAGAGTTCATCAAAATGCCTCCTGGGGTTTTGCAAGGGTGTCGAGGGCCTGATTCACGGCATCGACCACGGCGGCGGAACTGATGGTGGCCCCGCTGAGGCCGTCGATGTCGCGGCCGAGCCGGTAGCGTCCGGATTCGGGCCGGGTTTTAAATTCGTTCAGCCAGGTGGGCGAGGTGATGCGGCTGCCGAGTCCGGGGGTTTCGGACTGGGCGAGAATATACACGCCGGTGACCCGCTCCCGAGCGGGGGTCAGGCCGATCAGCAGTTCAATGGGCCCGGCAAACCCGCGTCCGCTGACCGGGAGAACCCAGCCCTGGAGCGCGTCGGTTTCATTGAAGGCGGCATGGATGTCTCCCGCAGGGGAGGTCTGTCGGCGGCTGTGGGTGCTGCCGGGGACCAGTGCCGGAATTTGTCCGGTGGTTTCGGCCTCCCGGTTGGCGAGAATCCGGGGGGAAAGCAGTAGATCCGCCGCCCCCAGTGATACGCCGATGATCAGCGACAGGCAGAGCAACAGCGCGGAGCGCTTCAGGTGCAGTTTGCATTTGGCGAGGGCGGCATTCATGCGGCGGCTCCCGCAGGTTTAGGGATCATAAACTGATTGATCAGCGGAGTGACCGCGTTCATAAGCAGAATGGCGAACATGACCCCCTCGGGATAGCCGCTGAAGGTGCGGAAAAACCAGGTGAGGACGCCCACACCGGCTCCGAAAAGAATGCGGCCCTTGTGGGAGAGCGGACTGCTGACCGGATCGGTGGCGATGAAAAACGCTCCGAACAGAACTGCGCCGGAAAAAAGATCATGGGTGACGCTCCAGGTGTCCGGAGTGTTTGCTGCGGCATGACGGAGGGTGCCGAGCAGAAGCAGGGTGGCCAGCATGGAGAGCGGGATCTGCCAGGAGGCGCTTTTGCGGATTATCAGATACAGTCCGCCGGCGATGCAGGCCAGGGCGCTGACTTCTCCGAGGCTGCCGGGTACGGTGCCGAAGAGGAGGTCGGAGAGTTCGGCCGGTCGGCCGGACACCTTGAACGCGGTGAGGGGTGTGGCTCCGCTCATGCCATCGGTCAGATACGCGGCTCCGCTCACGCCGGCGGGGAAGGCGACGCTGACGAAGGCCCGGCCGACCATGGCGGGGTTGAAGAGGTTCTGGCCCAGTCCGCCAAACACCGATTTACCGAGACCGATGGCCACCAGAGCGCCCAGCAGAAGCATGTGGACCGGAGCGGTGGGCGGCAGCGAAAGGGCCAGCAGCAGACCGGTGAGCACTGCGGAACCGTTGGCCAGGGCATGGGCGCGCCCCCGGGCTTTATCAAATGCCGCCTCGAAGAACGCACAGGCGGCTGCGGCCAGCAGCATCCGGCCCATGGCGGGAGGACCGTGCTGATAGATGGCGACGCCCATCACTGGACTCAGACCGATCATGACATCCAGCATCATATTGCGGGTACTCACGCCGGCGGCGGCAATGTGCGGGGAGGCACTGACTTCAAGAGCGAGGGGCGCGGGGGAATCCATGCTTACTGACCTCCTTTGGGCGGCGCGGCTTTTCGGACTTCGGCTTTGCCGGCGCGGATCCACTGGACCAGCGGGATGCCGGCGGGGCATGCATACGCGCAGCATCCGCATTCCATGCAGGTGAGAATGTGATTCCGTTTCGCCAAATCAAAGCGGCGGTGGCGCGTGCTCTGCACAATGCGAGCGGGGACCAGATTCAGGGGGCACGCATCTGTGCAGCGCCCGCAGCGCAGGCAGGCGGTTTCGCCGCCCTGCGGCACGGAAGTCTCGGTGAGGGCAAGAATGCCACTGACGCCTTTGGTCACGGTGACGTCCAGGGAAGGAACCGTGTAGCCCATCATGGGTCCGCCGGAAATGATGCGCCGGGTTTCCGGTTTCAGTCCGCCACAGGCCGCAACCAGATGGGCAAAAGAGCTTCCGACCGGGGTAAACAGATTCCGGGGTTCGACGATCCCTGGGCCGGTGACGCTGACGATGCGGGGGGTGAGAGGCTCTTGATGAATCACGGCCATGGCAATCGCGGCGGCGGTGCTCACATTGATGACCGCCACGCCGACATCCAGCGGCAGGCCCCCGTCGGGAATCACCCGGTCATATACGGCGCGGATCATCTGTTTTTCACCGCCCATCGGGTATTTGGTCTCCACCTTCCGGATTCGGACCCAGGTGTTCTCGGCAGCGGCTTTCAATGCGGCGATGGCTTCCGGCTTGTTATCCTCCACCGCAACATCAATGCGGTAGGCACCGCAGGCTCGGGCGGCGCACAGGGCACCGACCACCACCGCGCCGGCCGCCTCCTCCATCAGCCGGGCGTCAGCCGTTAAATACGGCTCGCACTCGCAACCGTTCACCAGCAGGCGCTTGACGGGTTTTGCGGGGTTCGGCTTGAGTTTCACGTAGGTCGGAAAAGTCGCTCCGCCCATTCCGACGATGCCGGCGGCGCGGATGCGGTCGAGAATTTCGCCGGAGGAAAAGGACACCGCCGCTTCGGGGTTCCAGAGGCTGGCGGACAGTTTGGACCAGAGTTCGTGTCCCCGGGAAGGGGCCTCGGGATTGCGGGAAATCTTTACCGCATCCACTCTCCGGCTGTTCGGCAGGGTGGTTTTGGAGGGACGGCCCACCTTGCCGGCGATGCTGGCGTGAATCGGCGCGGACACCATGCCTTCGGCTTCGGCCAGGAGGCCTCCGGCGTCGATCTGACTGTTGGGTCGCACGTGCAGCACCGCCACCGCGCCGATGTGCTGGAGCAGCGGGACCTGAACCTCCTCCGGATCCTCAAGCACGGATACGCGTTTCTGACCGCTCCAGTGTTTGTTGTCCGGTGGATGAATTCCGCGGGAAAAGCGGCCTTTTCCCTCGGGCGGGGGGATCAGCGTGGTGCTCACAGCAGACGTCCTCCGGTGATGCGGCGGAGTAACAGGGTGCTGCCCATAAATCCGGTTGCAAGGAGGGGGAGCTGCAGGGCGGTCTGCCCGGAGACCATGCCGGCACCCATGAGCCCGAAAAGCACCGGCAGAATGAATACGCGCAGGGCGGTCAGGGCCACCCGGGGCTGTGCGGTACGTTCCAAAAGTTCCGAAGACGCGAGGGCGCAGTCCGCACAGTGTCCGCTGCAGGAGGAGGTTTTCGAGGAGGAGGGGTTGGTTGGGGAGCACATGAAACCGGTTTAGCACAGGGCGTGCCATGTCCGGTCCGCGTAACGGCCGGATTGAGGAAGCCTTTGTTTACAGGGCGGATTCGGTTCGAAAGATTTTTCGTTCCCCCTGCAGGAGGGCTTTGTTTCCTGAATTCCCCTCCATACGGGGCGTGATAGACCCGGATTATTTTCGGACAATTATGTAAAGTCGTTTTGGATTGTTGAAATATTTGTCAGGCAAAAATTGACATACCCCCGATTTCATTAAAATTTCCAGTAGTCTGTCCTGTTTTTTGTTCTTTTATGCGTTTCCCGCAATGTTGGACTCTTACCTGCTATCCCTCTTTGAATTCCATGGAACTTTACCGAAACACTTTGAATGATCCGCTGGCGCCGTTGCCTCCCTGTATGGAGGGGCAGGAGGGGCGTTGCATGAAACGGCACGGCCGGATCATGAATGCTCTGCGCAGTGCGGGGCAGGAGTTGGCCCGCCGTCTGCCGCAGCGGGTGAAGTTCGCCCGCTGCCTGGCGGCATTGGAATCCGAAACCGATCTGAAGCATTCCACGCTTACGTTGCTGACCCCCAACGGGGAAGCCTTGCGGGTTGAAGCGCTGGGCGATCAGGTGTATGCGGAAGAGCCTATGGTGACCTTCCGCCCCGGTGAGGGCATTCTGGGGGATGTGCTGAAGAAAGGGGAGCCGATTGTTATCGCCAATCTGGCCGAGGAGCGGAAGTTTCAGGACCGGATCCATCGCCGCAAAGACAAGGGTCATTTGGAGGTCGGTTTTATTTGCGTGCCGATTATCGTCGAGGAACAGACGGTGGGCACCCTGTCTGTCGACTGTCCCAACCGGGACCCGCTGTTGTTGAAAGAAACGCTGACGCTGATGGAGATTTTTTCGGCGATGATTTCGCATGATGTGGTGATGCAGCGGATGGTGATGCATGAGCATGAAATCGCCATGGAGGAGCGTCAGCGCTGGGAACATGCGGCACGGGATGAGCGGCCGCAGAATTTGGTGGGGGACAGCTCCGCCATGCGGGAGGTGTATAAACGGATTGCCCAGGTGTCTGTCGGCGACACGACGGTGCTGATCCGGGGCGAAACCGGCACCGGAAAAGAACTGGTGGCGGCCGCGATTCATCAGCGCAGCCGGCGCGCGAAAGGTCCCTTTGTGAAAGTGAACTGTGCGGCGCTGAGCGAGAGTCTGCTGGAAAGCGAGCTGTTTGGTCATGAAAAGGGCGCGTTCACAGGGGCGCTGTATCAGCGGAAGGGTCGCTTGGAGGAGGCTGAGGGCGGCACGCTGTTCCTGGATGAAATCGGGGATTTCTCTCCGGCGATTCAGGTGAAAATGCTCCGGGTTCTGCAGGAGAAGGAATTTGAACGCGTGGGGAGCAATCAGACCCGGAAAGCGAATGTCCGCATTCTGTGCGCCACGAATGTCGATCTGGAAGAGGCGGTGAAAAACGGATCTTTCCGCGCGGATCTTTTTTACCGGATCAATATTTTTCCGGTGTATGTGGCTCCATTGCGCAAACGGAAAAGCGACATCCTTCAGTTGGCCAATTTTTTTGTGACCAAACACGCCAAGTCCACCGGCAAACAGGTGCGGCGGCTGTCCACCCCGGCCATCAATATGCTGACGGCCTATCACTGGCCGGGCAACGTGCGGGAGCTGGAAAACTGCATCGAACATGCGGTGCTGGTGACTGCGAACGAGACGATTAAAGGTCAGGATTTGCCGCCGACGCTGCAGTTTCCGGAGTTGATCGAGACCGAGGAGCCTATCAGTCTCAAGGCCCGGGTGGAGGTGGTCGAACGGGATTGCATCGTGGACGCCCTGAAACGCTACCGGGGCAATGTCACCGCCGCTGCGCGTGAACTGGGCATTACCGCCAGAATGGTGCGGTACAAAATCGAAAATTTACACATCCCGGCGCCGGAGAATTTCAAAAAATAGCAGAATGATGGGGCGTAGGGGGAGGAGAGCGTCAGAATGATTTACGTCAGAATGATGGATGGGATGGGGAAGGTTTGCAGGAGAGGAGCGCGTCAGAATGATTTACGTCAGAATGATGGATGGGATGGGCAAATAAGGTTGGTTGGTATGGCCGGTATTACGCTTAAAGG
>PXDP01000136.1 GCA_003565035.1 PVC group bacterium
CCACCGCCCCTACCTCGAACACCTTCAAGGCCTCCGCCCCCTCGAAGCCCAACGCCTTGCCGCCTCCGAAGCCCTCGCCCAACGTAAATCCTTCTTCCACTGGTTCCTCGCTTTCCCCGAAATCATCCAACGCGGCGGCTTCGACTGCATCCTTGGGAATCCTCCCTATTTAGGCGGACAAGCCCTCAGCGGCACCTACGGACATTCCTTCTGCGAATACGTCAAATGGCAGTATGCCCCCACCGGACTTAGCGAACTCGTCGTCTTTTTCCTCCGCCGCATCCACGGCATCCTCAAACCCGGCGGCTTCACCGCCTTCATCACCACAAACTCCATCAAAGACGGAGATGTCCGCAAGGACGGACTCGAACAGGTCATGGCCCAGGGCAGTGCTATCAACTTCGCCGTGCGCGGCATCAAGTGGCCCGGCATCGCCAACCTCGTGGTCTCTCTGGTCGCGATCCACAAGGGACGTTGGAACGGCCCCTTCGAACTCGATGGAAAATCCGTCCCAACCATCAGTCTTTTCCTGGAAGATGCAGAAGACCTTGGCGAAGCCGAAAAATTGGAGGAAAACAAAGATAAAATCTTCCAAGGCTCCATCTTCCTCGGCGACGGCTTCCTCCTCACCCACGAAAAGGCCGCTGAACTCGTCGACGCTAATCCCCGAAACCAGGATGTCATCTTCCCCCTTATCAACGGCCGCGAAATCAACAACGAGCCCAACCAAAAACCTACACGCAGCATTATCAACTTCTTCGATTGGACCGAGGAGAAGGCCCGTACCTATCCCGAGCCTTTCGCGATTGTGGAGGAGTTGGTTTACCCTGATCGACAGAAGCAAAAAGATAAAATAGGAAAAGAATACTGGTGGCGTTTTTTGCGTCCACGCATGGAACTCTATTCGCACATTGCAGGCAAACCCCACTGCTTCACCGCCGCCGCAACCACCAAACACCTCAATTTTTCCGCCCGCCCGACTGACATTGTTTTCGCAAACACCATTTACGTCTTCACCACCGACCGCTGGGACCTCTTCAGCGTGGTGCAATCCGGTTTGCACGAAGTCTGGGCGCGGAAATACAGCGGAGCCTTAAAACAGGATCTCCGCTATTCCCCCAGCAACTGCTTCAGTACCTTCGCCTTCCCGGACGGACTCTGGACCACCCCCAAACCGGACCTTGCCACCCTCGGCGAAACCTACCACGAACACCGCCGACAGCTCATGCTGGATCTCTGGATCGGCCTCACCGACACCTACAACCTCTTCCACACTCCCGACCTCACCGAGGCGCAGCTCATCAAAGTCGCCAAATGCGACCCCGGCAAAGCCGCCGACGGCCTCCAGCGCATCCAGCGCCTCCGGGAACTCCACGTCCATCTCGACCACGCCGTCCGCGACACCTACGGCTGGAGCAACCTCCCCCTCGGCCACGACTTCCACGACATCGAAACCCTCCCCGAAAACGACCGCACCCGCTACACCCTCTCCCCCACCGCCCGCAAAGAACTCCTAAAACGCCTCCTCCTCCTCAACCACCAGCGCCACGCCGAAGAACAGCAATCCCAACCCGCCAAGCCCCAAAAAACCACCCACAAACCCCGCCAGCCCAAACCCACCCCCGATCAAATCGAACTCGACATCTAGCCCACATTTTCCGATCATCGGAAAACCAAAATCCAAGCGTTCCGACACTCGGAAAACCAACCTCCTCAACCCGCTTTCCTGAAAGAGGTGATCTATGGAAGTCCTTCCATCCAAACAGAACATCAGCAAGCTTTTCGCCACCAAACATTGCCACATCGATTTCTATCAACGGGGGGCTTTATGTCGTTGATGGCCGGCAGCGAACTCGGTAAGAACTGTATTGCATTTCTTCGGAATAACAACAACTCGGGCAACCAAACCCCACTCACCGACGCCTGCCGCGACGAGAAGTAACACCACCAGCATGAATGAGGCACTTGAGGTTTATGGAAATGGCTAACAATTACGAAGATCAAGAACCTAAGGATAATCACAGTATTCAGCAACAGTACGCGAGAGCCTTGGACAATGCATTGCGTTTTCCACACATACAAGAGCGGAGTGAAAGTGTCCTTGACATCCTTGCCGTTCTTGGATCGCCACTGATTACGTTGGCTACTTTGAGCGTTATTGTAAGAGCCCGACTGAACAACGAGGATTTGCCGTCGTATAACGTGGGTAACCTTTTTTACGCATCCCCGGTCGAGCATAACCTTGGCCGTTGTAAAAACTTCAACAAATTCAGCCCCGCTACCGATGAGCTTGCAGAATGTTGGGCTGAGGTGGAGGATGCGGTAAGGTTACTTGTCCGCGCAAGAGAAAAGGGCATCCCCGGGCTCTCTTCTCTGGAAAATGAAAATGAACTCAACTCCGCTTTTTGGGAAAGTGCCGTTTCGTCCCCTGAATTACGCATGGTTTCCCGTGATGCCTATCTAGCCGCCATTGGAAAATCACTCTGGTTACTCGACCAATCAGCGCTCGAGTCCATGCGCGTTCTTTCTACTGATTACGGGGGGTATGAGGAAATCATTTTCCTCAAAAAACGCCTGAATTTTGTTTTGGAATGGTTGGCGGAAAATCTACACCCCGAACAGATTTCCAAGTTTCCGGCTTTGGTGGATTATGCTGCTGAGCTTCTCATTCAAGAACGTATCGACACCCTGGACGATGATACGATTTACTTGGAATGCCCCGTTGATTATTTCCTTAAATCGGATCTGCAATACGGAATTCGTGCTGTCTGTTGCGCATATGCCGATTACCGAAATCACAATGCGGATCTGCTTGGCGATGGACTTTTTAGCCTTGGTGAGATATCTGCGGTCGAGAGGATTCTCAAAAACTTGGCGGAAAATGAACAAGAGCCCAAATGCAGAGTCGCAGCAACTGAACTTCTTGAGGAGTACTTTCAAGACACATGATCGAATTCACATTTTCTAAAACGCCTCCTCCACCTCAACCATCAACGCAACGCCGAAGAACAGCAATCCCACCCCCCCAAAAAAAAATCCTCACGCAAACCCCGCCAAACCAAATTCACCCCCAACCAGTTCGAACTCGACATCTAGCCCACATTTTCCGCCGTCGGAAACCAAAAACCGATCGAAAGTCCCAATCATAAAATAGGGCCACAGGTTCACCTTTGGTTTGAACTGAACCCGATGCCGTGGTAAAAATCAACCAATGAACGCCACACTGTTACGCCGCATGTTTACCGCCGTGTCCCGCCACCCCAGCGAGGACGCGAGGAAGGTTTGCGCCTCCATCTTGGAAGATGAGCGGAAAAAAGGTCATCAAAAGCTGGCGACTGAACTTGAAAAAATCCTTGAAAAAACGGCTCCTGCGAAACCTGCCGGTCTCCAACCCCTGCCTGCCGCGCAGGCAAGGGGTGCCCACCCCATGGTGCTGGACACCCCCCGGGAACGGTTGCGGCATCACATGGTCCTTCCCTCCTTGGTAGAGCGCCGTTTTGCCCGCATCGAAAAGGAGTTCGCCGCCAGCAACCGCCTGAAACTCCACGGCCTCCGGCCCAAAAACCGGATTCTGCTGTATGGGCCACCGGGTTGCGGCAAGACCCTGGGCGCGGAGCGGCTGGCCTGGAACACGGGGCTGACCTTGCGTCGGGTCCGCTTCGAGACCCTGATTTCCTCGTACTATGGCGAAACCGCCGCGAACCTGCACACCGTGTTCGCCGACGCGGCCAAATCCCCCTGCGCTTTGTTTCTGGACGAGTGCGACACCATCGCCACCTCCAGAGGCGCCCGGAATGACGTGGGTGAGGTTTCCCGCGTCGTAAACACCCTCTTGCAACTGCTCGAAGAGTACCATGGGCCGGGCCTGGTAATCGCCGCCACCAACCTCACCACGCAACTGGACCGGGCGCTATTCCGTCGTTTTGACGAGGTGATTGAAGTCCCCCTGCCGGAGGTGAAGGAAATTGCCCGGCTCCTGGAAATGACACTTTCCGCCATTGAAACCGACCGGAACATCCCCTGGTTTGATCTGGCGCATGCCCTGGACGGCCACTCCTGTTCCGAAGTGGTGCGTGTGGCCGAGAACGCCGCCAAACATTGTATTCTGGAGGGAAGAAAGCGCGTTCAGCGCGATGATCTGGACGCGGCCATGACCGAACTGAACCGCGTGCCGCTGGAGGATCATGCCTGATCAGGGAGCCGGGGATAGGTTCCCACACCTAAATCTCATTTACAGGGACCAGAAGCCTGCGCGTTTTCAGAGGCCTAATTTCGACCATACCCGCTCGAATCAGAATAAGGCAGATCGTGTAGGACATGCAACCCGGCTGCGGGGCCAGTTCGACGCGTTGAAAGAAACCACACGTGCGTACCGGCGTGGTAGGGAAGAAGCGGGATTGCCACCTATCCGGTCCGGGATTCCTTTCGCGGTCGAGGTTTCAGATTCCACCGATCTGGATGCGCTCGCTCGTGTTCTGAAGTTTGAAGTGGTGTCCGAGGATTTGATTGAAACAGACGAGCAGAAGCATCGTTATGTACTCGTTGCCATGGAGGATGCGGAGAGTGCTGAGGTACTGGATCTGCTGGAAGCGTTTTCAGCTGGGGCTCATGGTTCGGGTGTCGTGGCGGGTTTATTCGATGTCGTATCGGACCCGGAGGATCCCAGAAGAATAGAATCCATCCTCACCCCGGAGCTTTTGGCGCGTTGGCCATTCCCGGCCACCGAGATATTCACATTGGACATTTCCTTTCAAACCAAAGGAGTTTTGGCGGACCTGGGGGAAAAACCGCGAAAAAACAGACGCGAATCCCCTGAAGCGCACAAGGCACGGCTGGGTGTCTGGTTTAACGAACAAAGGGACCGGGTCTACCGGGATTGGGATGAGTTCACATTGCAATTGCAGAAGGAGGTGACCGAAATCATCCGGGCTCATGGGGGCGAGATCTGCGATATGGTCGATACGGGTGTCCAAGTAGAACCAGACATCGTTTCGTTCCCAGACAGCATCACCATGCGGGTGACCATGAAAGGAGAGGGTTTTCGTGATTTGATTCGGAATCATCCACGTGTGTTCGAAGTGGTGGAGCCGGACATGCTGGAATCCCCCTACGTGACTGCCGTGCACGATGTGGAGGCGTGGCCGGAGTTTGAGGGACTTCCACCCGAGGGAAACGCGCCATGGGTGGGGGTGATTGACAGTGGGATACAGGAAGGCCATCGATACCTGCGTCATGCCATTCGTACCGAGAAATCCCTTTGCGTGATTCCGGGCAGGGAGAAGGACGATGTAATGGATGAAGTCCGGGGTGGAGGACATGGCACCCGTGTGGCCGGTGCGGTTCTGTTTCCTGGGGACGAAGCGCCCGAAGGCCGCAAACAGGCGGGATGCTGGCTGGCGAATTTTCGGGTTTTGGATGAAAACAATGGCTTGTCTGACCGCATTTTTCCACCGGGAATGCTGGAGAAGGCGGTTGAACATCTGCCTGAAGTGAAGGTATTTGTTCATAGTATTAACGCAGATGCCCCCTGCCGTCTCAGACATATGTCGGCCTGGTCGGCAAAGATAGACGACATCTCCCACAGGATGGATGTGCTGTTTGTCGTGTCCGCCGGGAACCTGAAGGACCGGCAAGGGCCTCCTGGAAAAGGCATATTGGATCATTTTGATTCGGGCCTGGCGTATCCGGATTATCTGTTGGAGCCATCCGCCCGCATTGCGCAACCGGCTCAATCTCTTCAGGCATTAACCGTCGGTTCGGTCGCCAAGGCCGATTTTGACGATGGCGACTGGAAAAGTGTGGCGGGCCAGGGAAAGCCCTCCGCCTTTACCCGATGTGGACCGGGGATCTGGGATACTCCGAAACCGGATGTGGTCGAGGTGGGTGGTGATGTTTGCCGTATGGCGGACGATCAATCTCCAACCTTGACCGTGAAACCTGAAGTGGCCCCTTTTTTAATTCGCAGTACTCTTGACGGGGGTCCGTTCTGTTCCAGATTTGATCCGGCAACTGCTGACGAAGATCGCACAGGATCTGAATCCCCGAAACGGAGGCACAATATGAAAACGAGTTTATCGCAAAGCCAAAAGGCGATCGTGGAGGCCCCGGACCAGCATTACCTGGTGGTCGCATCCGCTGGCAGCGGAAAAACCCGCATCTTAACCGAACGTATCCGGTTCTTGCTGGAGGAGAGAAAGACGACCGCAAGAATTCTCGCACTCACCTTTACGAACAAAGCCGCGGAAGAAATGAAGGCGCGCTTGAAAGGCATCCCCGACCTTTCAGACCGAACCTTCATCGGCACGATTCATGGCTTTTGCCAGGGACTGATCGATTCCCATGGAAAGGCCATCGGATTGGACACTACGCCGTCTATTCTCGACCGGGAAGTGGACCGCCTGGAAATGTTGGAGAAGGCCCTCCAGGAGAATCCGGTATTGATCAAATATCTCGAAAAACATGATTCCGATTCGGAGAAAAGAAAATTTTTGTACCGCGTTCTAAACAAATTCAGCGAGTGCAAGCGTGACTGGACGAAATACGTGGCCATCCAATCCGATGACTGGAAGAACGAGGCGGAAATGCTGGCCTTCCGGGTGTACCATGAATACATGCAAAGCCAGGGCGTGATTGACTATGACGATATTCTGCTGTTGGCGTACCGCATCCTCACCGAACGTCCGGCAGTGGCGAACCTCTATCATCGCACCTATCGGTACCTGTGCGTGGATGAGGCGCAGGACCTGAATCCCGTGCAATATGGTTTGGTTCGGGTCCTGGGGGCAAAGGCAAATGCTGTGTTGATGGTGGGTGATCCCAACCAGGCGATTTATGGATTCAATGGCTCCAGCAAAGAATTCATGACTAAACACTTCAAGCAGGACTTTCAACCTCATGAAGTCGTTTTGCGTGAAAACTATCGTTCCTCACGGAAGGTAATTCGAGCCGCAAACGCTCTCTTTCCAGGCGGTTTAGAAGAACAAGCCGCTGCATTGGTAGGCGAACTGGGAATCAAAGCCTGTGGCACTGAAGCGGAGGAGGCACAATGGATCTCAGACAAAATCATGTCCTTGATCTCCACGGGAACGCATCCCGATATCGAAGGCCCCTTGACTTTGGATCGTATCGCCGTCCTCGCCCGAAACCGTTATGTCTTCCAACCTCTGATGGACACCCTCAAACAAGCGGAAATCGGACACTACTTCAAGCAGCCCCACGGTTCTGCGGAACTGGAATCGGACGCGGGCAAACTTTTTGACCTGGGCATCCGCATCTGCATCAACCCCCAGAACCAGATTCATCTTCAGAAATTATCCAAACTTCTGAAACTAAATACCGAAGTAACGCAGTCCTCCACCCAAGCTCTGGAAATCCTGGAGCAGCAATGCGGGCTTACAGAAGAGCCAACAAGACCGCTTGCGCTGCTTCTCCTCGACTGCTGGAAACAGATTCACGAAAATGTGAATCATTTCACCCGTGTTTTGGATCGTTTTAAGGGGTTCATCGAGTCCACGCTTCCAACAGACGGCAAGACGGACAACCACGATATCGCCCTGACACTCAATGACATCGAATTCATGAGGGAGGTCTGGGGAAATTACTCTAGAATGGTACCTAG
>PXDP01000279.1 GCA_003565035.1 PVC group bacterium
AAGGCAAACGGGAAAAGAATCCAGTAAAGCAGACCGCAAACCGGCAGGAGGGTCAGCGTAATGCGGTCGGCATAGTGTTCGGCGACAACCCCGGGAACAGTCCGGGTCAGGGCGATGTTTAACAGGGTGTACAAGCCCACAATCAGAAGCCCGAACACGTCCGGGACCAGGTGCTCATTGAAAAGCGTGACCGAGGCCCATATGGTGGCAATCTGGCAGCAGACCGCCAGAAGGGTAATGACGGAAATAATTTCCATCCACTTTTTGCCCCAGCGTTTTTCCGCGCGGGCGAATTTGGGCTGTTTTTCCGAAAGCCGCGCGAGACCGGCTTCGCCGCTGAATCGCAGGGATCTCAGGAGGGTGTTAAATGCGCCCGCACCCATCAGGGTGATGATGGAAAGACCAAGCAGTGAGTTCATTGAAAGAAAGGGCCGACCAGATTCAGGGATTCCGCTTTTTTGACCCACGCGGATTCCAGGCGGAGCATGGCACGCTTGCGTTCGGGCGTGTCGTCCTCGGCGCCGGTTAAATGATGACAGCCATGCGCCAGATACAGGGCCAGCTCATGGTCGGGGGAGGTGCGCAGCAGCCCTTCCTCCCGGGCCTGGAGCACATTGAGAATGATCTCGCCGGTGTCCCCGGTCTCGTTGCCGCTGTCGGGATAAGCGAAACTGATGACGTCGGTGACACGGTCTTTCCCGAACCATTGTTGGTTCAGTGCCCGGATGCTGTCGTCGGTGAGGACGATCGACAGTTCGGTCCATTTGAATTCTTTGCGGAGGCGCTGGACGCGTTCCATAATCCAGTGGGCATACTGCCGCAGCGTATCCTCGTTTACCGACAGTTGATCCTGCGTGTTTGTGATATCAATGTGCATGATTAAAGGGTTCCGGAGGCGGGGAGTTTGGCGGCGGACGTCTCGGAGGTCCGGGTGTCCCCGTTCCCGGTTCCGGTTGTGGGGGACGCTTTGGGCTCCGCTTTCTCGGAGTCTTTCGGATAGGCAATGCGCCCGTGAAGCATGTTGTTGAGCGAAAAAATGAAGGATCGGCGGATTTGGGTGATTTCCGCCAGCGTCAATCCGCAGAAATCCAGTTGGCCGTCGTTGATTTTTTCGCGGATGATTTCATTCACCAGGCCTTCGATCTGTCCGGGTTTGTTTTTGTCGATGGTCCGGGACGCCGCCTCAATCGTGTCGGCAATCAGGAGGATTCCCATTTCACGGGTTTTCGGCCGCGGTCCCGGATAGCGGTAATCCTCGGCGGTGACGTTTTCCTCATTCCGGGTGCGGGCGCGGTGATAAAAATATTGGATCACGCTGGTGCCATGATGCTGCTCGATTCCGTCGATGATGATGTGCGGCAGTTTGTAGCGGTGGGCAAGGCTTACACCCTCTTTCACATGTGAAATCACAATCAGGCGGCTCATACTGGGAGAGAGGTCGTCGTGCGGGTTCTTGCGGTCGTGAATGTTTTCAATGAAAAACTCGGGTTTGGTCAGTTTCCCGATGTCATGATAATAGGCGCAAACGCGGACCAGCAGGTCGTTGGCGCCAATTTCGCGCGCCGCGGTCTGGGACAGATGGGCCACCATGAGGCTGTGATGATAGGTGCCGGGCGCTTCCATGGCAAGCCGGGCCAGCAGGGGATGCCCCATGTCCGAAAGCTCAAGCAGACGGATGTCGGTCGTGACTTTAAAGAGATATTCAAACGGGGGGATCAGCAGCAGAACCAAAATGCTGCTGAGCAGGCCGGTTCCAAATGCCGCCAGCGCCTGCTGCGAAAGAATCAGCATGGGCACCTGTTCGCTGATGCTTACCGCGACAATCACCAGTGCTTTGATTCCGCCGATCCAAAGACCCGCCCGGAATAAATTTGAGCGCTTGTGAATGGAGCGTACGCATATCGCCGCCGTCAGCGTCAGAGCCAGCCCGGTGTAAAAAATCATCATGTCGATGTCATGCTCCAGGGCCACCACCAGACTGGAGGACACTCCCACCGCCAGCGCAAAGCGGGGACCGTGCAGAATGGTGGCCAGGAGCGGTGCCAGCGCCAGCGCCAACAGAGGCCGGATCATATGCCCGGGGATCAAATTGATATTGCCGGCCAAATACAAAACACCTTTGGCCATCAGCAGACTCAGCAATGTGAGCACCGCCCACAAAATCATTCGTCCGGGTTTCCGGGTGATCTCCGGTTGAAGCAGAATCATCAGCACCAGGCTCATGGCCAGTCCGGTCATCAGCAGAATCCCCCGGCTGGGCAGACGAACACGATCCGGATCGCTCTCCTGCAGGGACGCAAGTTCCTCCGAGTGGGAAATAAAATCCTGAATCATTTGCGCCGTGACCGGCCTGCGGGCCTGCATGATCATATCGCCGGGTCGGCGGGCGACCATCACCGGTTCCACCGCCTGGGCCGCCGCCGCCCGCGCCAGTTGAGTGGCCTGTGAATCGAAGGCCAGATTGGGCTCCAGAAACGCTTCAAACAGAATGCGCAGCGGCTCAATCCGGTTCTCCGGAAGTTCATGGACGCTGACCAACTCGTCCGCCGCCGCCCGGGCCGCTTCCGCCGGTGTCGGCAGCGCACGGAATTCACGCGGAGGCTGATTCCGTGAACCAATATGTACCGTCGGTGTGTTGACGCGCTCCTGAAACTGGCTTTCCCGGTCCCGGGAGGCAATCATGCCGCGGGACCAAAGCTGCTGGACTTGCCGGCGGATCGGTGCTGAGAGCAAGGTGAGATCCTCCTCAGTGAACACGACAGGAAACTGCGCCAACGAAGAGGGCAGGTTCTGAAAGTCGAGGAACTGCTGAAACGGATCGGGCGCAAGCAATGCGGGCGGATCAGAAGGGGGAGGGGTCTCTGCGGTTGGATCCTCCGCGGCTGCGGGTTGGCCCGGCGTGCGGAGGTGTTCACCAACATGCACCAGAAAACGGTCGAGATCACGCTCCCGGATCCGCAGGCGATCCATCTGAAGGGCCAGCACCGCCGGCACCTCATTAGCGATCCGGGCGCGGCGCGCCTCGGTGGCTTCGAGGTTTAGCGTGGTGTAATCCACCTCCGCCCAGACCGTAAACGGGGCAATCTGACCCGGAGTCAGATCAGTCAGCACCGGACGTCCGCCAACATACAGCAAAGCCATGACGGCCTTCCAAAGCAGGGCAAACACCAGAATCACCTGAAGCGAGAGCACACGGTCTTTTCGTGTGGCCTGTTTTGTCCGCTGTTGAGTGCGTTTCTGACGGGATTTTGAAACGAGAGCTTTTTGATCGGTCATAAGGATACGGGCGAGGGGGAGGGCTCGTCCCGGAGGGTTCGGTAGGCGCGGATAATCCGCTGCACCAGGGCATGGCGCACCACATCATCCTCGCTGAGCGGAATGAGGGAGATGCCCTGCGTGTTTTGCAGCGCGCGCGTGGCTTCACGCAGACCGGACCGTTTGTTATTCGGCAGGTCGATCTGGGTGATATCGCCGTTGACCACGCATTTGCTGTCATAGCCAATGCGGGTGAGGAACATCAGCATCTGCTCCTCAGTTGTGTTTTGCGCCTCATCCAGCAGAATGAAGCTTTGATTGAGTGTTCGGCCCCGCATGTAGGCCAGCGGGGCGACTTCGATGACGCCGCGTTCAATAAACTGAGCCACCGTGGCACCGTCAAGCATATCATGCAGTGCGTCATAGAGCGGGCGGAGATAGGGGAGAATCTTCTGTTGCAGATCCCCGGGCAGGAAGCCCAGGGCCTCACCCGCCTCCACGGCGGGGCGGGTAAGAATGATCCGGTTGACCTCACCCTTGAGCAAAGCCGAGACCGCCATGGCCATGGCCAGGTACGTTTTACCGGTGCCGGCCGGACCGAGACCAAACGTTACGTCGTGTGACTGAATGGCTTTCAGATAGTCCGCCTGTCCCAGTGTTTTTGGAAAGACCGGACGTTTGCCCTGCATGACCTCGATTTTGGTCCCCACCATCCGGCGGATTCCGTCCTCCCGGCCCTCCAGAAAGCGTTCAAGAATATAAAAGCGGGTAGGGCCCCTCAGATCCGCGCCTTCCGAGCGTGCGAAACGGAGCAAGTTGATAAAAGCGGTTACCCGGGTCAGGGATTCTTCAGATTCGCCTGTAATTTTCACCCAATGGTCACGGGCCGTGCACTGGACAGCAAAGGATGTCTCCATAGCGCGAAGAAGACCGCCGCGCGGAGCCAGGATGTCCTCGCTTTCGCCCGGACCTGTAAAATAGAGTGTGGTTTCCACCGACATAGAACTAAAGACAAATATGGGCACGGTGGGAGTCGAACCCACACGCCTCTCGGCACTGGAACCTAAATCCAGCGTGTCTGCCATTCCACCACGCGCCCACCGCGCCAAGGCGCAAAAAATGGTGGAAGCACAGGGGCTCGAACCCTGGACCCGCTGATTAAGAGTCAGCTGCTCTACCGACTGAGCTATGCTTCCGCGTCCGTATAAACATGAAAAGAGACCAGATGGCAAGCTAATTTCGGATTTTTTGCAAATTTTTGCCATCAAAATAACAGGTATTTTAATGAATTTTTTGCTTGAAATTGGCGATTTTATGGATAGGAGTTGCGAATGATCATTCCATTGTCGTCGAAAATACCGGGGCCGATGTGGCCTTGTGTGGAGAAAATTGCTCAGAAGCGGGAGCGGGTGCTGCCGAAGGAGGGCGGGTATTTTGTGCATGTGACGAGTCGCGTGCGGGGTCAGGCGTTTTTGCTGGAGGCGAAGGAGAAAGAGGCGTTCAGGGAGTTGGCGTTTCGATGGGCTGAGTTTTCAGGGATCACGGTGGTGACGTATTGCGTGATGTCGAATCATGTTCATCTGCTGCTGTGGGTTCCTGAGCGGGAGGCGGTGGATCATGATGAGGTTGTGCAGCGGTTGAAGCTTGTTTGGTCAAAAGACAAAGTGAAGCAGTGGTGTGCGTTTTATGATCTGCACAAGGAGGAGGATCAAAAGAAGCTGGATGCGCAGGTGACGGAGCGGATGGTTGATTTGCCGGAGTTTATGCGGGTGCTTAAGCATGGGTATACGCTGTGGTATAACCGTGCGCATGACTGCTCAGGGGCGTTCTGGGACGCTCGGTATCGGAGTGTGGTTGTGGAGGGGAATCCGCTGGCGCTGATGTCGGTTGCTGCATATGTGGACTTGAATCCGACCCGCGCGGGAATTGTTGAGGATCCAATGGCGTATCGGTGGAGTGGCTATGCGGCGGCGTGCGGAGGCGGGAAGGCGGAGCGGAAGGGGCTGGAGATGCTGGTGCGTCTGTCGCGGGGGTATTTGCCGCATAAAGCGGAGCGGGTGCGGGGAGGGCAGTTGAAAGAGGAGCAGAAAAAAGAGGAAAAAACCCCAGGATCAGGGGATTGGCGGGCGATTGGGCCGCAGTTGGAAGCGGAGCGCCGGGAGCGAGCGGAACCGAAGAGCTGGGGGGATGTTCAGTCGGTATACCGGATTTGGCTGTATTCGAAAGGAGAGACGAAGGCGGATGTGGACCTGCTTCGGAAGAAGCTGCGGGAGCGGAAGGGCTTTGATGCGCTGGAGGTCATGGCCGAATTCGAGCGGATGGGGGAGGTGCCGATGGCCAGAATGTTGCGTCAGCGGGTGAAAACGTTCACGCGAGGAGCCGCAATCGGCGGGGAGGCGTTTTTGGGCCGAATGATGGCGGAGCATCGGGGGAGTTTTGGCAAAGACCGGAAGTCAGCTGGGCGCAAATTACCGGGGAAAGACTGGCTTGGGTTGGAGGCGATGCGGGTACCGAAAGCGTCAGAATGATGAAGGCAGAATGATTTTGGGCAGAATAATGAAGAATAGGTCAGAATGATTGACGTCAGAATGATGAAGGCAGAATGATTTTGGGCAGAATAATGAAGAATAGGTTAGAATGAATGACGTCAGAATACTGTTGAACGTTTTGGGCAGCATCAGGCCCAGAATTCCCATTTTCCACTGGCGAGCACGTAGAGGCCGAGGACGAGGTTGGTGACGACGTGGGCGATGCTGACCGCCCAGATGTCGCGGGTCCGGATGTAATAGTAGCCGTAAACGAGGCCGCAGAGGAGGCCGACGAACCATTCGTTGTGGATGCTGGCGAACATGACGGCGGTAATCCAGAAGGCTTTGCGTTCGAAGATACCGGGATCCACGGAGAGAAAATCTTCTTTCTGGACCCAGCGGTAGAGCCAGCCGCGCCAGAAGAATTCTTCAATAATCGCAATCACAAAGGCCGAACCGCCGAGACGGGTGAGGGCAAAGAACCAGCCCTCCATGTCGGGCGCATAGCGGACCCGCTCGAGGGGAGGGGTCAGTTCCCAGGGCATGAGAACGCCGAAGGTCATATAAAACCGGTGGGCGGTTTCGAAGCGTGCGAAAAAATCGGTCTGCGGAAAGACCCAAAAGGCAAAGACAAACAGTCCGACGCCGATGGCGGGGAGGATGTTGCGGGGGTTCAGGCGCGGGTAGTTCCAGGTCCAGGGTTTCAGATAGAGAAACAGAGCGAGGCAGACGTAGGTGCGGACTGCGTATTTCCACCCGGCGGGGTCGCCGAGCAGGCCCATAATGAAAATCCAGGCGACAAAAGGAACGAGATGGGAAATCCAGGCGTTCCGGTGCTCCTCGGGGACGGTTTCAGGGCTCATGGGGTCTCCAGGAAGCGTTGGGTCAGGCCGGCATAGGCATCAATGCGCCGGTCACGGAAAAAGGGCCACATGCGGCGGTGATCCTCCAGGGCTTTCAGATCGCAGTCGGCGACGAGAACCTCCTCGCGGTCGGTTGAACCTTCGGCGATGAGGGTGCCGGTGTAATCGGAGACAAAGCTGGTGCCCCAGAACTCGGTTTCGCCTTCGGTGCCGGTGCGGTTGATGGCGGCGTAGTAGCATCCGTTGGCGACGGCATGACCCTGCTGAACCCGGAGCCAGGCGTTACGCTGGGCTGCGCCGAGAACGGGTTTTTCTTCGGGGAGCCAGCCGATGGCGGTGGGACAGAAAATGACTTCCGCGCCCTGCATGGCGGTGAGGCGGGCGGATTCCGGATACCATTGATCCCAGCAGATGATGACCCCGATGCGGCCAAACGCGCAGTCCCAGGCGCGGAATCCGAGATCGCCGGGGGTGAAATAGAATTTTTCTTCGAAGCCGGGATCCTGGGGGATGTGCATCTTCCGGTAGCGGCCCAGCAGGGAACCGTCGGCGTCGACAATTGCGGCGGTGTTGTGATAGAGTCCGGCGGCGCGTTTTTCGAAGAGCGAAAGGATGAGGGTGACTCCGAGTTCTTTGGCGACGGACTGGAAACGTTCGGTAGTGGGGCCGGGAACCGGCTCGGCCAGATCAAACAGATCGGGGTTTTGCGTGCGGCAGAAGTAGGGTGTGGTGAAGAGCTCCTGGGTGCAGAGGACCTGCGCACCCTGTGCGGCGGCTTCGCGGATGAGTTCTTCGGTGCGGTCGTGGGCGGCGGGAATCGAGTCCCGGGCGGCGGATTGGAGGCAGGCGATGCGGAGGCTTTTCATATCGGTGACTCAGAGGCGGACTTCGATGCCCTGGTTGCGGAGGAATTCTTTGGTTTCGCGGATTGTGAAGGTGCCGA
This sequence comes from PVC group bacterium, assembly GCA_003565035.1. Classification (GTDB taxonomy): domain Bacteria; phylum Verrucomicrobiota; class Kiritimatiellia; order SS1-B-03-39; family UBA6053; genus PXAS01. The sequence goes on from PXDP01000279.1 coordinate 7,590, forward strand.
AATGGAAAATACTG
>PXDP01000384.1 GCA_003565035.1 PVC group bacterium
ATCGCCCCCTGCAATCGCGCCCCCGAATCCACCCGCGCCCCCGGCATTACCACATCCCCGCCCTCCGCCGCCAGCCACTGAGCCGGCGTGCCTACATCCGCCCAGCGGCTCCCCGGAACCGTCGCCCCCAAAACCGACTCCCCGGCCGCAAGTGCCTTTTCATACGCCGTCACCACCGACGAAAACACCTCCTCTTCCGGCACATACCGCAAAATTTTGGGCGAAAGCAGATGCAAGCCACTGAAGGTCATGCCGCCCGACCGGAAATCCAGCACCCGCCCCGCCTCCACCCGCACCGTTTTCGGCCCCTGATCCGGAATCATCCACAGGGTCGCCAACGGGTTCTCCTTTTGATGCGCCTTCACCAAAAGCACCGGATCCACGCCCATCACCACATCCGCATTTGCCAGCCAAAGCGGCTCGTCATCAAAAAACCAGGCCATCCGCCGCAGTGCTCCGCCCGTACCCAGAATTTCCGGTTCAAAGGAAAACTGAAGCCGCATTCCCGCCGGTGCCAGCGCCGGAATCTCGCGAAAAAGCACATCCGCCCCGTGATGCAGATTCATCAGCACCTCCTTCACCCCCCACGATTTCAACCGACGCAACAGGTGAATCACCATCGGCGTGCCCTGCAAAGGAATCATCGGCTTCGGCACCTGACGCGTCAGCGGTGCCAGCCGCGAGCCAAAACCGGCGGCCAGGATAATTGCTTTGCGTGGAGCATTATTCATAAAAGGGAATATCTACAAACGAATCAGCGCTCATAAAGGGACTCCCTCGCAGGATAGGGCTCGGAAGTTTCACGCAAAGTACTGCAGGGCCGGAAAAAAAACCGATTCATCGCCTGATCATATTTTTTTTCTTTCCCCATTTGTTCCCGGAGGGTCTCACCAAGCATTTTTGAAAGACTCATGTCCATTTTCGCGGCATGCACTTTAGCCCAATGGGCAACTTCTTCATCCATAGTAATCGTCACATTTTTCATAATACACGGTTATAGTGGTGCACGGTTCTCAGGTCAAATGCATAACAACCCTGACATTTTAATAATTTATGGTGGCTGACTGATTAACTCAAGTACCCCCAACATTTGTTGTTGACTTGAGTGGTCATAAAAAAAGCTCCGGAGGGGAGCTGCGTTTTTCTGTTTAGTCTTGACGATTGCAACTCAATTTTGGTGGGTATTTTGTCTCCAAATACAGAGCAGTTTCTGTGATGGGGTGACGATAAACTGTCCGCAGTGGGCGACGACTCGTCTGATTCAAAACCTCGCCAAAGTGGGTTTTATAGGTGCGTTAACCCGCGCAAGAAACCCACGTGCCCGGAATGTGCACCCGAAAGGGAAGTGACTTTTGGTGGATGAGGGTTTGGCGCATTTCCAACAGCAACAGTTCCACGGCCGTTTCCGCCACCCACTCCGCCATGTCTTCCACCCGGGTCATGGCCACCTGCGCGGTGTTGGGGCAGGCCGCCGGCAGTGCCGCAGCCTTGTGCATACGGTATGGGGTCACCCCGCGCGGCGTGTACGAACGCCACCTCGCCGAACTCCAGCAGACCCTGATGGACGACGACTGCTGGCTGCCCGGAAAACTCCGCTTCCCGCATTCCCTCTGGTTTGATGCCCGGCTTTCCGCCGATGGCGAAAACGCCGAAGCGCTCTTGGACGGCTGGGAACGCGACCGCAAAGATCAGTCCCACGCCTGGACCTGTGAGCCGGGCGGCGCGGTCACCTTCCGGTGGAACCACGCACAGGAACTCCCCGGACTGCGGCTGGTGCTCGACAGCGATCTGAGCAACAACAAACGCATGGCCTGCGAATATCCCCAACCCGCCCTGCCGCACGCCCTGCCCGGAATGCTGGTCCGGGATCTTTCCATCGAGGTGGACCGCGGCGACGGTGACTGGGAAACCGTCATGGACATCCGGAATAACCGCAAACGTCTGCTGGAATGCGCGACACCCCTTCGAGGCGTTGCGGTCCGCGTGCGATTGAAATCCACCTGGGGAGGACAGGATCCGCGCATGTTCTCCATCGACACCCTCGGAAAGGAAACCGACAACACCATCCATTTCCCCCAGGGCCCCACGTGGAAAGACGTCGTCGCCACAACCGACCCCCAACACCTTCAGGAGCCTGACACGCTTGCGAAGGGACATGCGAGCAAGGGGCACGGGGCATAACACCGGAATCAGCGCGCCAGTGCAACATTCATACAAAACCGTTTCCGAATGAAAACACTTATTCCGTAACATTACCCCAAAGCATCCGATTATCCGTGTCCATCGATGGTTAATCCTCCCATTGCCTCAAAGCCTCAGTGCTTTCTGTGCCCTCAGTGGTAAATTTCCCCTTGCCCCAAAGCATCCATGGTTCAGATTCGCAGCAACTCCTGCACGTCCTCCCACTCCAGCGACTGAATCACCTGTCCGTCGGTATCCAGAGTGGCGTCGATGACTGCCTGTTTGCGCTGCTGCAGGGCGAGCACTTTTTCCTCCACCGAATCGCGGGTGATCATCTTCATGCTGTACACATTCCGCTGCTGGCCGATGCGGTAGGCGCGGTCGGTGGCCTGATTCTCCACCGCCGGATTCCACCACGGATCGTAATGGATCGCCTTGCTTTAGAGTTATCCCCACGTGAAAACCACGTGCCCGAAAGAGAAACGTTTTCAGTTTAACAAAACTTTCCCGCAAGGGTATTATTGCTTTTCATGCAAAATATCCGCTTTCTTTTAGTATGCTCTGTTTTGATAATATCCTTCGACTTTCTTGTAGCTGAGGACGTTACGCAAGGAACAAAAGAACAAAAACTCGCAGAGAGGATTTTGCATCTGGAGCGCGAAAACGAATCCCTTAAAAAGGAAATCATTAATTTGAGGGAAAGCCTTAAATTTGTATCTGGAAATTTGTCTGTAGCTGAAGAACATATCGAATGGTTCAAAGAAAACCACCGACGACATAGAGTAGTTCCTCCATACTCCTCCTTTGATTATGCTGTCATGGACTTTCGTCAAATTGACTGGCGTGGGGCATCTTTCGAAAAAGTCGTTGAAGATTTACGGATGCATATCCGGAACAGCCTTCCGTATAATCAGGATGAAACGATTCAGGCGATGGAAGACTATCTGAATAGTTTGCAGCTTGAATTGAAAAGATATAGGAATACCCCTTCACTTCCGGCTGTAAATGAAATCCGTTTGGATTTCCCTGAGATTCTCAAGCCCCGTGATCCGGTGAACTTAACGGTACGTGCCATTTCATTTTCAGATGTGTTGTTATTAATCGGTGACATACTCAGCATATCATATGATTATAAGGACGGGATACTGACTTTCCGGCCTTTACCGCACCGCCTCCCTATCTCTATTGATGAATTGAGTTCAAAAACGCTTCTCCCCAAGCTTCAGGACCACAGAGGGAAAAACGATCCAAAAAATCGAATTGATCTTGATCCGACACTTATGAAATCAATTCAAGAGTGGTTTGATGATGAAGAAATTTTTTTGTGGACTGAGGATGAGCAGACGGTCTTTCGCAATGTAATGAGTTCAATGAACCGGCGGGTTATTGATCTACGTATTTTGAGAGTCAGCAGAATAGATGATGAAGACTCTGACAGAACAGGGCGAAACCGCAATAAAGGCCATATGCCTTTACGCGTGCAGGATTTTGAAACCGGTGAGGTTCTTAATCTGGATAAGAATAAGTTTTTACCTTATGCCTTTCCAAGACTTAAAGAATACAGAGATCCTTTTAATGTTTCGTTCTTTAGGAGTAATCCAAAATACGAAGATCCTTTTAATGTTTCGTTCTTTAGGAGTAATCCAATTCAGAGTCCCGGGCTTTATGCAAAGTTCCGCTTACATTATTTTCAAGGAGAACCTGATGATGATGATTTTTTCGAGTTCACGTTGCCCTTTCAAATTCAGAAGCTGATCGAACATGAACAGGAAGTTTTCATCGTTGAGCCACACGCCAGGGGAGATCATCTCCAGATAAGTCCATATTTACAGACGCATCCCTTTGGACACGATCCATTCGAATACGATCCATTTCATTAATGATTAAGTTTCGCATCTTTTCCCTCTCCTTTTTCAGAAGAACATTATCCCGTGTTCAAATTGCCTACAGCTACTTATTCTCCTCTCGCGCCGGAGAAACTCTTGAAAAATAAAATGCCAACCCGGCGCGGAATTTTAATGTTTAACATCGGAGCCCTGAATGAAATATTTTGCTCAACCGGGACAAGCCCGGTCGGCGATTTCCATCCACCTCCCCTTCACCCCTTCCCCTAACACCCTGACCCAAAGTATCGGTGTCCACCCGCCTACATCGCTACGCGAAGCGTTGCGGGCAGGTCGGTGTTGATCGGTGGTTCATCCTCCCATTGCCTCAAAGCCTCAGTGCTTTCAGTGCCCTCAGTGGTAAATTTCCCCTTGCCCCAAAGCATCCGTGGTTCAAATTCGCAGTAACTCCTGCACATCCCCCCACTCCAGCGACTGCATCACCTGTCCGTCGGTATCCAGGGTGGCGTCGATGACCGCCTGTTTGCGCTGCTGGAGGGCAAGCACTTTTTCCTCCACCGAATCGCGGGTGATCATCTTCATGCTGTACACATTCCGCTGTTGGCCGATGCGGTAGGCGCGGTCGGTGGCCTGATTCTCCACCGCCGGATTCCACCACGGATCGTAATGAATTACCATGTCCGCCCCCGTCAGATTCAAACCCGTCCCCCCGGCCTTTAGACTGATCAGAAACACCGGAATCGATTCGTCCCCCTGGAAACGGCGCACCACATCCATCCGGTTCTTGGTCGATCCATCCAAATAGCAGCACTTCATCTCCATCTGCTCCAGTTCTGCCCGTAAAATCGACAGCATGGAGGTGAACTGACTGAACACCAGCACCCGGTGTCCGCCATCCACCGCCTCCATCATCATTTCCTTGAACAAATCCAGTTTGCCCGAAGGCGCCTGACTCTTCACACCCGGAAGTTTCAGCAAGTCCAAATGACAACACACCTGCCGCAGGCGCATCAGCACCGTGAGAATCTCCATGCGGCTCTTCTGGAATCCCTGCTGAGCCACCATCGACTCCAGTTTCTGCTGTGACTTCCGCACCAGCTCCTTGTACACCAGGGTCTGATCCTGGGTCATTCGGCAATAGGCAATTTTCTCGATTTTCGGCGGCAGGTCCTTGGCCACGTCCTTCTTCAAACGGCGCAACAAAAAGGGCTGCAACTTCTTGCGCAGCCGCTTCTGCGCCTCCTCCGCCTCCGGTCCGCCCGCTTTGATCGGCAGTTCGTACTTATGCCGGAATTTTTCGTGCAGGCCCAGATACCCCGGCATCAAAAAGTCCATGATCGACCACAAATCCGAAACACTGTTCTCCACCGGCGTGCCTGTGAGCACCAGCCGGGTGCCCGCATGCAATTTTTTCACCGCTTTGGCATTCTGCGTGGTCCGGTTTTTGATGTGCTGAGCCTCGTCCAGGGCGACCACCGCGAATTCCGTGGCCACATAGCGGGCCAGATCCCGCTGCAGCACCGAATAGCTGATCACCCAGACATCGTAGTCCCCCGCCGTCTTCCACGCCTTGTCCCGCTGGGCCGGTGATCCGGTAAGATTCAAAAACGAAAGCGAAGGCGTAAACTTTCCACCCTCCTCGATCCAGTTTTCCACCAGACTTGTCGGACAAATAATCAGCATCGGTTTTTTCTGCAGGTTTGCATCCTCCCGCTGCAATTGCAGCCAGGCCAGAGTCTGCAGGGTTTTCCCCAGACCCATTTCATCCGCCAAAATTCCCGCAAAACCCGAACGCTCCATAAACCGAAGCCAGTTCAGACCCTCCTGCTGATACGGGCGCAGGGTCGCATTCAGCGTCGGATCCGCCGCCACCGGCTCCAGTTTGGCCGGGTGGTTCTGCGCCTCCACCTTCTGCAGCCACTCAGGAGACGCCTCCACATCCACGCCGTCCAGCGCATCCAGGGTGGATTTCAGATACGCCCCGTGCACTGCCGGCATGCGGACGCCCTTGCCCGACGCTTTGCTCCCGCAATCCTCAAACAGATCCACCATCTGCTTCACCGCATCACGGTCGAACAGCAGCATCCGCTCGCCCCGCTGCACATAGGCGTCCCCGGCCGCCAGCGCCTGCCGGATATCGCTCAATTGCAGACTCTCCCCCTCGCGGGTCTCGAATTCGCAGTCGATATCAAACCAGCCGCTGCCCCCGTCCGCCACCTGAATCACCGGCATGAGGACATCCGCATCCTCCAGCGCCGACGCGATGCGGCCCTGCAGCTCCACTTTCCAGCCGCGACGGCGCAGCATCGGCACCGAAGACGCGCAGAAATTCATCACCCCCGACTTTCCGACAATCGCCTCCATTTTGTCGCCCCGCTCCCCGCCGAATCCCAGCGGCCGCAATAAATCCAGTGCCGCCCGCTCCGCCGGAATGTTCCGCGTGCGGTAATGCAGGATGTTATCCGGATCCGGGGTGACAAAATCCTCCTCTTCACCGCCGACCCCCGCAACCCATTCCATCCCGCCATAGCCCGCATACAGCGTCGCCGCCAGACTCGCCGGCGATCCCCGCACCTCCAGCCGGAAACGCGGAGCCTCCGGCTGAAACGAAAACCAGGCCGGATCCACATCCGTCCGCAGCGTCGTCAGCGAGGCCAGCACCTCCATCTCCCGTCGAATGAAGCGCGGAACATCCGGACGGTGAATCCGGATCGGCTCCCGGTACAGCGCCCACAGCGGCGTTGGCAGCACCGAATCCAACAGAAAAATCTGCGTGCCGATCAGCGCCCAGGCCTTTTTGCCGTTGGCCCAAAACGCGGGGATCTGTTCCTCCAGCCCATCAGGCGGGCGGGTCTCCAGATCCAGGGCCAGCATGCCCGTCTCATCCTCCAGCTCCAGGGTCACCGACACCGGAACCTTCCCCGGCATCACCCGGCCCTCCTGACCCCCGATCCAGATCCGCTGCCCCACCATCAGTTCCAGCACATTCGCCAGATCGCGCGCCCCCAGCTCCATCACCGGCGGCACCGGACCGCCCGCGATATCCTCCAGCACAAACAGCAGATTATCCTCCCGCTCCGGCATCGCCAGTTTCAGTTCCGGACGAATATTGCGAATCGACCCCTGCTCCCCCTTATGCTCCACCCTAATTTCAAGCGGAACCGCATCCGACCACCAGCGCGAGCGCAGATCCGGTGGAAAATGCAGACACAGCCTGACCGGAATTGCCCCCGGCGTTCCCTCCGGCACCCGGGTCAGATAATCATCCTCCGAGGTCCGCGCCATCCGCTCCGCCTTGCGCCGCTCCTCCTCCAGCATCGCCTTGCGCTCCGGCGTGTTGATAATGTTCAGGTACTCCAGACACAGAGCCACAACATGATGACAAATCAGGCCCATCTCCCGGTTTTCGCGGCAGGGGCACAGATTATCCGGCGCCACCTCCTTTTCCGGAAACGCCATCGAGGTCAGGATATCCCGCGGACGCGCTTCGATCAGTCCTTCGATTTTCCGGTCCTTGTAGGA
>PXDP01000108.1 GCA_003565035.1 PVC group bacterium
ATTCGTTGCGGCGTAATTCGCGGCGCACCCCGTGGGGACCGTCGGACATGGTGAGTTCCGGCAGCCCCAGCCGCGGCACCCCCGCGATGGTGAAGATGGAATTCGCATGACAAAGCCCCAGTTTCTCCTCGCGGGTCATTTGCGCCAGCCAGCGTTCGGCTTGTGCATGAATATCGGCGGAAAGAGAAACGGAGGGAAGATGGAAGGGAGTCTGAATATCGATCATGAAGCGAGATATAGTCGGATTAAGGCGGGGGGGCAAGCCAGGACGAATGCAGAATGACAAAGGCCCATGCCTTCGGCTTGGCAAGCTCCGAGCCTTCTTCACGCTCTCCAGGGCAACGGACGTACCGGGGTCCTGCACCTTGCCGCACAACGGAAATAGGCTTCCGCATATCTCCACTTTTTACGTCGTCAAACTCAGCCGCTCGGCGTTGATGCGGAAGTGGATGGACTCTCCGTCGCGGAAGCGGCGGAGATTGTCGAGGCAGACGTGGTGCAGGGGTTTGAGGGCCCCGGTGTCCGGCCAGGCACTCTGATTGAGTTTGTGGCGGGTAAGCACGAGGTTGGGCCAGTGGCGGGCGGGATGATCGGGCGGCAGTTCGTCTTTGCCGTCGAGCACATCGAGCCCGGCGCGAAGGCGGCCGGTTTCGAGTTCGGCGAAGAGGGCCTCCTGATCCACCAGGGCCCCGCGGGCGGTGTTGATGAGGATGCCGCCATCGGGCAGCCGCGCCAGCAGCTCGCGGGTCACACTCCCGCGCGTTTCGGATGTCAGACCCGCGTGGATGGACACGGCGTGGGCGCCGTCAAAGAGGGCGGCGAGGCTGTCCACGCGCTCCGCGTCCTTCGGGATGTCGTCCACGAAGGGATCGTACACCCGAACCCGCACCCGGAAGGGGCGCAGGAGCCTGTGCAGGGCTTTGCCGGAAAAGCCGTAGCCGTAGAGACCCACAGTGAGACCGAAAAGCTGTCCGGGTGAAGCGTCGGGCATGGCTTCCCACCAAAGACCGGCCTTATTGTGGCGGAGGTGGCGGGGAATTTCTTTGAGCAGAGTCAGCAACAGGGTGAGCGAGGCCTCTGCCAGTTCGTTCGCGGGCGCGTCGCCCCAGTTGCTGATGAGCAGACCGGATTCCACCAGCGCCGGCGGCACCATACCCTGCAGGGTGCCGGTGAGGTGGCAAATGTATTGAAGCCTGCCGGGATAGACCGCCAGCTCTTCCGGGACCGGCAGGGTGCCGTGACCCGTGAGCAGCACATCCGCATCGCGAATGAGGGCAAGCACCTCCTCCTGCGAAAGATCCTCTGCCGACTCACGCAGTTCAAAATCACCCAGCGCCCGCAAGGCTTCCTGAAAAGCGGGTTTGGTGAAATGCGGCGAGGCATCGCGTCGGGCAAGGTGGAGGATGTGCATCCGGTCAGCCGTTGATCATGTCCACGAGGGCTTTGGAAAACGCGGCGAGGTCTTTGGGGGTGCGGCTGGCGATCTGATTGCCGTCGATGACGACGGGTTCGTCGATCCATTCCGCCCCGGCATTGTTCATGTCGTCTTTGATGCCGACGGTGCTGGTGGTTTTTTTGCCTTTGAGGACTCCAGCGGAGATGAGGATCCAGCCGGCGTGGCAGATGTGGGCGATGGGCTTTCCGGCCGCGTCGAATTCGCGGACGAGTTCGAGCACCTTGGGATCGCGGCGGAGTTTGTCGGGCGCGAAGCCGCCGGGAACAAGGAGGGCATCGTAATCGTCGGAGGCGACATCGGCGATGGCGGCATCACTGACGCAGGGGTAGCCGTGCTTGCCTTTGTAGAGCCGTTCGGCTTCGGGCGCGGCCACCACGACATTCCAGCTTTCCTCCTCCAGACGGATTTTGGGATACCAGAGTTCAAGGTCTTCGTATACGTCGTCGATGATGGCGAGAATATGTTTCATGAGGGGTTCCTTTGGCGTACGCTTACTTGAGTACCGCAATGACTTGCCCCGAATTCACGGGATCGCCAATGCGGACGAGGATGTCTTCGACAATCCCGTCCTGCGGCGCTTTGAGCGGCACTTCCATTTTCATGGCTTCGAGAATAATCACCGGATCTCCGGTTTTCACCCGGTCGCCGGGTTTGGCTTTAACCAGATACACGGTGCCGGCAATCTGGGCCTGGATCTCAATCCGGGGGCCACTGTCGGCTTTGGGCTTGGAGGCGGGGTCAGCCTCGGCTTCGACGCTGACCTGCACTTCTTCACCATCGACCCGGGTGGTCTCTCCGTCAATGGAAACCTTGAAGGTTTTTCCATCGACTTCGACGGCGTAGTGTCCGGTGGCGGCGGGTTGCGGAGCGGCCGGTGCCGCCGGGGCTGCTGCGGGAGCGGGCGGAGCTGCGGGTGCGGGGGGCTCTTTTTTGCGAACCATGGTTTTGGCTTCGCCTTTCAGGAAAGCCACCCCTTTGGCGCCGCAGCTGGCGACGATGAAGATGTTCTCGTCGGTGACGGGAAGCTTCTGTTTTTTGAGTTCGGCTTCGACGGCTTTGACACCTTTGGTGGGATCGGCGTTGTTGCGGTCGATGGGATGCTCCTCGGTGGGTTCGAGTCCGAGCTGTTCGGAGGCGATTTTGATGACTTCGGGGTCGGGGGGAACCGGGGTTTTGCCGAAGTAACCGAGGACCATCTGACCGAAGGGCTGGGCGATCTGCTGCCAGGGGCCGAACATGACGTTGTTGAAGGCCTGCTGCCAGTAGAACTGGGAGACGGGGGTGACGGAGGTGCCGAAACCGCCTTTGGAGACCACTTCGCGCATGGCGGCGAGGATTTCGGGGTATTTGTCGAGGATGCCGTTGTCGCGGAGCATCTGGGTGTTGGCGGTGAGGGCACCGCCGGGCATGGGACACCAGGGGATCATGGGCTCGACGCAGGTGGCCTCGGGCGGGAGCAGGTAATCTTTCATGCAGTCTTTAAAGACGGCGGTGGCTTCGCGGATTTTGTCGATATCGATATCAAGCTGATAGTCGGTGTAGCGCAGGGCGTGCCACATGGTGAGCACGTCGGGCTGACAGGTGCCGCCGGAGCAGGGGGCGAGGGAGAGGTCAATCGCGTCGGCTCCGGCCTCGAGGGCGGCTTTGTTGCAGATCACCGCCGTGCCGGCGGTATCGTGGGTGTGATAATGGATGTAGGTGCCTTCGGGCAGAATTTTGCGGGCGCGTTTGATGGTTTCGTACACGACCGCCGGGGTGGCGGTGCCGCTGGCGTCTTTGAAGCAGACCCCGTCGTAGGGAATTTCTTTGGCAAGAATCTCGCGGAGGGTCATTTCATAAAAATCGGCGTCGTGGGCACCCTCGCATCCGGGAGGGAGAGCCATCAGGGTGACGCAGACCTGGTGTTTGAGGCCGTGGTTGGTGATGGATCGGCCGGAGTCGATGAGGTTGTGCACATCGTTGAGGGCGTCGAAGTTCCGGATGGTGGTCATGCCGTGTTTCTTGAACATCTTCGCGTGCAGATCGACAATGTCGGCGGGCTGCGATTCGAGGGCGACGACGTTGACCCCGCGGGCGAGGGTCTGGAGATTCGCGTCGGGGCCGGCGGCGGCGCGGAAGCGGTCCATCATGTCGAAGGCGTCCTCGTTGCAGTAAAAGTAGAGGGACTGGAAGCGGGCGCCGCCTCCGGCTTCGAAGTAGCGGATGCCGGCATCGCGGGCGGCTTCGACGGCGGGGATGAAGTCATCGGTGAAAACGCGGGCTCCGTAGACAGACTGGAATCCGTCGCGGAAGGCGGTGAGCATAAAGTCGGCTTTTTTCATGAGGTCAGTCCTTGGGGTCTTTTAAAAAATTATTGGGCCAGCTTGGAGAGCAGCACACCGGCGGCGACGGCGGAGCCGATCACCCCGGCGACGTTGGGGGCCATGGCATGCATGAGCAGGAAGTTCTGCGGATCGGCATCCTGACCCACTTTCTGCACCACGCGGGCACTCTGGGGTACGGCGGAGACACCGGCGGCACCGAGCAGCGGATTGATTTTTGTTTTCAAAAAGAGGTTCATGAAGCGGGCAAAGAGCAGTCCGCAGGCGGTGGCAATGCTGAAAGCGATGATGCCCAGGGTGAAGATTTTCAGGGAAGAAAGCTGCAGGAAATTTTCGCCCAGGGTGCCGAGGCCCACGGAAAAGCCGAGGAGGATGGTGACCACGTCGATGAGCGCGTTACGGGCGGTATTGGCCAGGCGGTCGGTTACGGTGCATTCTTTGAGCAGGTTGCCCAGGAAAAGCATACCCAGCAGGGTCATGGTGGCCGGGACGACCAGGGCGGTAATGATCAGCCCCACAATCGGGAAAATGATCAACTCGCGGCGGGTGACATTCCGGGGCGGTTCCATGCGGATTTTGCGTTCGCTTTTGGTGGTGAGCGCGTGCATGATGGGCGGCTGAATAAAGGGGACCAGCGACATATAGCTGTAGGCGGCGATGGCGATGGGGCCGAGCATTTCCGGGGCGAGGATGGCGGAGAGGTAAATGGCGGTGGGGCCGTCCGCGCCGCCGATGATGCCGATGGCGGCGGACTGGTTCACGGTGAAGCCGAGGGCAAGTCCGCCGAGCAGGGTGATGAAAATCCCGACCTGGGCGGCGGCGCCGAGGAGAATGAGTTTGGGATTGGCGATCATGCTGGAGAAGTCGGTCATGGCGCCGATACCCAGAAAGATCAGCGGGGGAAAGATTCCCAGTTTGACGCCCTGATAGATGAAGTAAAATACGCTGCCTTCATCGTCGACGCCGAGGGAAAGGGTATCGGGGTAAGGAATGTTACCGATAATCATGCCGAGGCCGATGGGCACCAGGAGGAGCGGTTCGTATTTGAGGCGGATGGCCAGAAACAGAAAGACACTGCCGATAAGAATCATCAGCAGATGCTGCCAAGTGAGCAGGGCAAAGCCGGTGGACTGTAAAAAGGTGATCAGCATGTCCATACGTCAGCGCTCCGAGGAGGTCAGGTGATGATGAAGGGCGGCCGCTGCTGCTGCGGCGCGTTGGCGGGGTGTCTCATCCGGGGCCGCAGGCGGGGCTTTTGCGGCGTGCGGATCGAGGAGCGGAGAAAAAACGGCGAGAAAACGGGGCATCAAACCGATAATGATGCTGACCAGCAGCAGAATGGAGAACACCAGCAAAATACCGATGCCGGCGATCTCAAATCCTTCGTTTTCAACAATATTATTCCATATCGTACTCATGATGTCCGGTTTCCTAGCGCGTGAAAAGACCCGTGGCAATTCAATTTCATAAAAGATGCGTTTCTTCCGCTTTGCGCACGATTTTTCGGATCAGGCCGCTGAAGATGATGCCGTGGAGGGGGTAGAGAACGTACCAATACATCAGTCCCCACAGACCCTTGGGAGCAAAAAAGGCGGTTTGGGTGAGGATGGAGCCTTCGGCATCGTTGCGGGGTTCGGCCTGAAATTCCAGCCAGGCTTTGCCGGGCACTTTCATTTCCGCGCGCAGTCGGATCAGGCTGCCGGGCTCCACCGCCTCCACCCGCCAGAAGTCGAGCGCGTCGCCCACACGCAGGCTGTCGGGATCCCGCCGCCCCCGGCGCAGTCCGACCCCGCCAATCATGCGGTCAAGCGCTCCGCGAAGGCGCCAGGCGACATTCATGAAAAACCAGCCGCGTTCGCCGCCGATGCCGCTGAAGACCCTGAAAACCGCCTCCGGGGAGGCGTTGACCGGGCGGCGGCGGTGTTCGAGGATGAGGCCTTCGCGCGATTCGAGCACCACATGGGGAAAGGCGTCTCCGGCGGCGTCGGTCCAGCGGGTTTCCACCGTGCCCGCATCGAGGCGGGCCAGAGCGCGTTCCAGCGAGACCGCATAGGTGGAGGGCTGTATGTCGGGAAAGATGTCGCGCGCGGAAAAATCGGTGACCTTGTTTTCGTTGCGCAGACCGAGAATCAGCGGGCGGGCAATGGCGGAGGGGATGGGGGTGACCAAATGCACCCAGTAGGAGGAGAGACGCGGCGTGAGGAAGGGCACCGGCAGCATCCGGCGTTTCAGTCCCCGGGCCTCCGCATAGGCGGTCATCATGGTGCCGTAAGTGACAACATCCTCGCCGCCGATTTCGATGATGCGGCCCACGCTTTCCTCCCGGGTGAGGGCTGCGGCCAGGTATTCGAGCACATCGCGGATGCCGATGGGCTGGGCGGGGGTGTAGACCCAGCTCGGGCAGATCATCACCGGCACGCGTTCGGTGAGGTAGCGGATCATCTCAAACGAAAGGCTGCCGGAGCCGACGACCACTCCGGCCCGGAATTCGGTGACCGGCAGGCCGGCCTCGCGCAGGGCGTCGCCGGTGGCCTGGCGGGAGCGGAGGTGTTCGGAAAGCTCCTGATTGTCTTTGGCGAGGCCGCCCAGGTAAATGATCCGCTTTACGCCGGCGGTTTTTGCCGCCCCGGCAAATTCCCGGGCGGCTTTCAGATCCCGTTCCGCATATCCGTCGCCGCCGCCGAGGCTGTGGATCAGATAGTACGCCACATCCATACCGCGCATGGCTTCGGCAAGGTCGTCGGATTTGAGCACATCCCCCTGGACGGTTTCCACCTGATCCAGCCAGGGGCGGCCTTTGAGGCGCTCGGGGTCGCGCACCAGGCAACGGAGGGTATGCCCGTCTTCCAGGAGGCGGGGCACCAGACGCCCGCCCACGTAGCCGGTGGCACCGGTGACGAGCAGATTCATGAGGACGGCTGTTCTTTCGAGCAGCGGGGGCAGACACCGGAGAGGGTGATATCGTGGGACAGGACCGTAAAGCCGTCCGGCAGGCGGATGTCCGGTTTGAGCAGGCATCCGTCCAGATCAAACACCTTGTCGCAGGTATTGCAATGGAAATGGTGATGGTGTTTCAGACCGGCTTTTTCGTAGCGCGGAGCAATCCCGGGCAGGTCCACCGCGCGGAGAATGTTCTCTTCGACCATGTCGTTGAGGGCACGGTATACGGTGGCGATCCCCAGGCCCTCCACCTGACCCCGCGCCAGTTCATGCACCTCTCCGGGGCTGAGGGGGCGGTGATGGGACTCAAACACCTCCTCAATGGCGGTGCGTTGCTTCGTCAGTCGTTTTCTGGGCATAAGTAATCATTACCCTAAGGGCTTGATGACTTCAAGGAAAGTAAATTTTCTCCAATTAATATTAAAGCTGAGGACCGCTTCGACAACGCTCGATCCTCCCATTCACCCGATGCGGGATGCGCCCGCCGGAAATGGTTTTATGGATTCGGGTTTGAATCTTTCCCGGAGAACTCTAAGGGGAAAGACTCTTTTTTATGAATTCTGTTCGAGGGTCTTATGCTACTTGTTGATTTTGATGTTTCCGATTCTGTTTCTGTCCGTACCGAGCAGCTCCAGTCCGCGATTGACCGCGCGCACGCGGATGGCGGCGGTGTGGTGCGCATTCCGGTCGGCATCTGGGAGCTGGCAACCTTCCGGCTGCGTGGCGGCGTGACCCTGGATGTGCCTGCCCGCGCGGTGCTCAGGGCCTCAGGCAACATTGAGGATTATCCGGAACTGACCGCACAGGATGCCAACAAAG
>PXDP01000097.1 GCA_003565035.1 PVC group bacterium
CGGGGATGATGAGGCCCTGGGGGGGATCGAGGCGGGTTTCGGGGGCGGGGGCGGTCTGGAGGCCGAGCCAGTGGGCGGCGGTGTCGGGGAGGGGGGCGGGACGGATCATGAGGAGGCCGCCGCGTTGGGTGAAGGCGCGGAGGCGGTCGGTATGGCGTCCGTCCCAGTCGCTGATGAGGAGCAGGTCGAGGGTGTCGTCGAATTCGTCGAGGCGGTGGAGGCGGGCGGCTTCGATTTCGGGGAAGGCCTGGAGGGTGCGGAGCCAGAGGGCGGCGGTTTCGTCGGTGCCGTGAACGGCGGCGCGGAGGGAGGGGCGGATGTGGAGGACGGCGCGGCGGCGGTCGTCGGCGGGAAAGCGGTCGGCCTCCAGTTCGGCGGTCACGGGGACGGTGCCGGCATCGGCGAGGCGCAGGACGGCGGTGATTACGGCGGTGCCGCGCGGGGGGAGGTCAACGTGATGCTGTTCGACGCGTTCGCCGGCGCGGAGGGGGAGGGCGCGCCGTTCGGGGGTGTCGGCGTGGTTGTGGACTTCGGCTTCGACAGTGAAGTCCTGTCCGGCGACGGGGGCGGGCGGGGTGATGCGGAGGGCGGTGACGGCCTGATTGGGGATGGATTCGGCGGCGACGGTGAGGAGGCGCACGGTGACGCCTTCGGGGGGCTGGAGGTCTGCGGGGGTCCAGCTTCCGGGCTGGAAATCGGAAATGAGGATGATCTCCCGGGGGCCGCCGATGTCCCGGAGCTGGGTGGCGGCGAGCTGGAAGGCTTCGTGGAGGGAGCCGCCTTCGAGGGTGGCGGGGAGGCGGCGGACTTCGTCGATGAGGTGGCGTTTATTGACGGCGGGTTCGGGGTAGAGGCTTTCGGGCAGGGCGCGGACGCGGATGAGGTTGGCGCGGTCGCGGGCGGAGAGACCCCGGAGGATGTCGGCGGCTTCGGCGGCGGCGCGGGCGTGGCGGGACTGGGCCCCTTCGCCGGCCCTCATGCTGGCGGTGGCGTCGAGCACAATGACCACTGCGCGGCCGTAGGTTTCGAGGCCGGCGGGGGGGCGTTCGCTGTAGTGGCGGGGCTGAAGAAACACGCCGAGGATGGCGAGAACCCAGAGGGTGCGGAGCAGCAGGAGGAGCCAGTGATGGGGGCGCTTGATGCGGGCGTTGTCGCGCCGGGCGCGTTCGAGGAGCATGAGGGAGGGGAAGTCGATCCGGCGGGGGCGCGGGCGGGCCATGAGGTGCAGCAGCAGGGGCAGGCCCGCGAGCGGGAGGAGGGGCAGGAGGGCGGGATTGTCGAATCCGAGGCTCATGTGATCAGGCCCTCCAGGGCCCGGAGGACGGGCTGGCGGGTGGTGACCGGGGCGTAGGCGGTGCCGCCGCGGACGGCGAGTTCACGGAAGGCCCGCCGGTGGTCTTCGAGGACGGTCTGATAGCGGGCGCGGAGTTCGCGGGGGTCGGCGCGGAGTTTTTGGCCGGTTTCCAGATCGCGGAAGGCGAGGAGTTCGCCGTCGGGCAGGTGCTGTTCTTCGGGGGCGAGGACATGGAGGAGATGCACATCCACGCCTTTGTGGGTGAAGGGATTGAGGGCGGTGAAGAGTTCCGGGGGCGGACAGTAGAAATCGGAAATCACCAGCAGGGTGCAGCGGCGGCTGAGGAGGGTGTTGAGGTGGCGGAGGGCGGCGGGGAGATCGGTTTCGCCGGCGGGAACGGCCTCCTCGAGGGTGTGAATGAGGTGGGTGATGTGGCGGGCACTGCCGGCGGGGGGATGCCAGCGGGTTTCGCCGCCGGTGCAGAGGAGGAGGCCGGCCTGGTCCTGACTTTGATGCAGGGTGTGGATGAGGCAGGCGGCGGCCTGTGCGGCAAAGCGGTGTTTGGTGACCGGGGTGCCGTAGTGCATGGAGGCGCTGGCGTCGAGGAGGACGACGCAGCCGGTTTGGGACTCCTGTTCGTAGGTGCGGAGGACATGGCGGTCACTGCGGGCGTACACGCGCCAGTCGACGCGGGCGGGGTCGTCGCCGGGGGCGTAGGCGCGGTAGTCGCGGAATTCGGTGGAGGAGCCGCGGGCGGGGGAGCTGTGGCGTCCGGCGTGCTGTCCCTCGACCCGGGTGCGGGGGGCGAACCGGGCTTTTTCGAGTTCGCGGAGCAGCGCCGGGGTGAGGAGGCGGGAGGCGGCCATGACGCGGGCGCGGCTCAGTCGAGCCGTTTGAGCAGGGTGGCGATGATGTCTTCGACGCCGACACCTTCTCCGACCGCATTGTAGTTGGGCACGATGCGGTGGCGGAGGACTGGCGCGGCCACGGCGTGGAGTTCTTCGGCGGTGGCGGTGGATTTGCCGCGGATGAGCGCCAGGGCGCGGGCGGCGCGGGCGAGGTTCTGGGAGGCGCGGGGGCCGGCACCCCAGGCCACGTAGTGCCGGATGTACTCGTCGGCGGTATCCGATCCGGGGCGGGTGGCGTGGACGAGGTTGATGATCATGTCGAGCACCTGATCGGGCAGCGGGGCGCGGGCGGCGGCGGTTTGGAGGCCTTCGAGCTGACCGGGTTTCAGCAGGGGCCGGATTTCGGGCGGCTGGTCGCCAAGGGTGGCCTGAACGATCTGTTTTTCCTGTTCGCGGGAGGGATAGGCGATGTTGAGGCTGTAGAGGAAGCGGTCGAGCTGGGCCTCGGGGAGGGGGTAGGTGCCCTCCTGTTCGATGGGGTTCTGGGTGGCGAACACGATGAAGGGCGAGGGCAGATCCAGGGTTTTGCCGGCGACGGTGACCTGCTTTTCCTGCATGGCTTCGAGCAGGGCGGACTGAGTTTTGGGCGGGGTCCGGTTAATCTCGTCGGCGAGTATGAGGTTGGCGAACACGGGGCCGCGCACAAATTCGAATTCCCGGCGGAGCCCGTCGGTGTGGGTCTGCAGAATTTCGCTGCCGAGAATATCGGTGGGCATAAGATCGGGGGTGAACTGTATGCGGTGAAAGCTGAGCCCGAGGACTTTGCCGAGGGTGTTGATCAGCAGGGTTTTGGCCAGGCCTGGCACGCCGACCAGCAGGGCGTGTCCTTTGCAGAGGAGGCAGGTGAGGAGTTCTTCGATGATTTCGTCCTGGCCGATAATGGCCCGGCCGATTTCGGTGCGGATGGCCTGCAGGGTATCCCGGACCTGATCCCAGTCGGGGGGCGGGGTGGCGGATGCGGGGGAGCTGCTCATGGTTCGGGGGTCTCCGGGGCGGGGGTTCCGGTGTAAAGGATCATCAGCAGGCTTTGTTGACCGTGGGGAATGTCCGCGGCCGTGAGCCAGGTGTTCAGTTCTTTGGCAATAGGTTCCTGGCCGGACAGGTCCATGCCGCCCATCATCATGGCCATTTCCTCGGAGAGTTCTTCGGTGTCGGGCTTGGCGTGGAGGTCGATCGCCTCATCGAGGGTGAAGGTCCGGTGCGCCTGCATGCCGGAGCCGAAAATCATGATCTGGATGCTGGGGCCGCTTTCGTTCATGCCGGGGTAGGGGGGGCTGTGAAGCAACTGCAGGCCGGGTTTGATGCCACTTTCCTGGAGGAGTAAAAACCCGGACTGGCCTTCCCGGGCGTGTTGCTGCAGGCGGGTGAGGATCGCGAGCACATGCGCCTCAGTGATCCGGTCTCCAGGTGCCGGGGCGTGCTCACCCAGGTCGGGCATGTCTTCACTTTTCAGCGATATCACGGTGCGGCGCGGATCGGCGAGGGCCTGCTGGAGGACCTGATTGCCACGGATGGCGGGCCTTTCGAGCCGCTCTTCAATCCAGGCGATTTCGTTCCAGTCCCGGGTATGCAGCAGGGTCAGGACGGCCTCGACGTCTTCGCCGTGCAGAATGGCTTCCATGGCCTCCGCGCGTTCTGCGGGGACATTGCGGCTGTCGGGGAGGATGTTGTCCCAGTCGGGTGCTTCCCCGTCCAGTATGGATAAGGCGCGGGAAATCACCATCTCAGCGATCAGAGGGTTGTCCTCCGGATCCTCTTGGCTCAGAAAAGAGGCGAGCATCATCAGGGTTTCCTGATCCGGACTTTCCATCATCAGAACCAGCGTGGCCAATTCGTAGGCGAGGGCGGTGTCGGGCTGTTCCAGATGCGGACGCCAGAGATCGGCCACCAGCAGCGAGGCTTTGGTGTCGGGTTCCCCTGATTCGGGAGCGGGACCGCCGCCCCCGGGTTCGGGATTTTCGTAGTACTCAAAGTTATCCTCCTCGCCGTAGCTGAACATGGCGAGCATGTCGGGGTTTCTTGACATCTGCATGAGGAAAAAGAAAATCTGACTGACCATTTGCCGCTGGAGATCGTTTTTGATGTCGCCGTGGCGGTTTAGAAAGGTTTTTTGCAGGCTGGGGATGTCCTGATAGAGCTTCTGCATGGAGGTAAGGTCCGGTTCCATGTCGTTGTTTCCGGCCAGTATACTGTCGATCAGCGCGTCAAAGCTCTCCGGGCTCTCTGTGTCGCCCTCGGCCGCCGTTTCATCGGTTTTTGTGATCCGGTCGATCAAATTGCGGACGGTCTGTCCTTCCCAGCTCTCCTGATTTTCCAGTTCGGATGTAAAGCGTTCCCGCAGGGCCGCCACGATCCTGTCCCGAAAGGCCGCGCCGTCTTCTCCCCGGTAGAGGGGGCTGACCGGGACGAGTTCGCTCATCTCGTGGAGGTGGCCGGTCAGGACCAGATTCTCGACGTGTTCCCGGAAACGCTGAAGGTATTCCGGACCGCCCCGGGCCAGAAGGGTGAAGAGGATTTCCGGGTCCAGTTCATCCAGTCCTCCGCGGGTTTCATAGAAATGGACGGCAATTTCCAGGCGGGATTTTCCTTTGAGATCCTGATACAGGTCCCGGGCGGCGTCCCGCAGTTCGTCGCCGGTGAGTTCATCGAATTCGACCGGGTTGAGTGCCAAAAGGAGCCGTTCCGCGAAATCCGCGACCTGTGCGGGCCGGGGAAATGCGCGTCTGAGTTCGTACAGTTCCCGTTCCTCCCGGGTGCCGGAAAAGGACCAGGACTGATGGAACTGACTGCGGTCAAGGGGAATGACCCGGTTGTTTTCGGTGAGGGCAATGATTACCGGCAGGGTTTCCGCGCCGAGTTGCCAGATGTCATGTATAATGCCCCGGGCGGTCGGGGTCAGCTCGTCGGACATCTGAAGGGATTCGATCATTTGACGGGCAGGACGCAGGAGCCAGTTGCCCTCGTTGGCCAGAATTTGATTCAGGCGGGGTTCGGTCATGCCGGCGAGCTGTGTATAGAGGCGGGACTGGACTTCGTCGAGGTCCCCGGGTGCCTCCGGCGGATGCGCGAGGGCCTCCCGCCATGCCTGGACCGCCTCTTCCGCAATACCGGCGGACAGCCAGGTGTCCCGGTGCTGACCGACCATGGCCTCCACCGCGTCTGTGAAGGTTTCGAGGTTCTGATGCCGCAGAAATTCCTGAAACAGATCGTTATAGTTGAGATCCTGAATGGCGCTGAGCGCCGCGAGCAGGGTTTCCCGGCGGCCGGCGGTTTCAAAGAGGTGGGCCGCGAGCTGATTGGCGGGCCCGGAATGTCCGGTTTGATGGAGGCGGACGGCCAGCAGCATGTTGTTGCCGGTTTCCACCGCAGAGATGCGCGAGCTGAAGCCGCGTTCGCGGTGGCTGATCCAGCGCTCGAACAGGCGGCGGGTGTCCTGCAATATATCGGCGGGCTGCACGCTGACGGCCCCTTCCCGTTCTTCAGTGCGCCGGATCATTCTGCCGCTGAGACGCACCGGGCCCTCCCACATCCGGTTGCCTCTCAGCAGGCGGATTTCCCCGTCCTCTTCCCAGAACCAGCCTGCGTATTGCTGATGATGATTCATCGAAAATCTGAAAGGCCCGGAGGCGTTTTCGAGATCATGAATAAAGCGTGCGGGCCGGGCATTTTCGGGAACGGGGACCAACCCCGCCCGTTCAAACACTGCGAACCCGGCGGAATTGTCGGGCGCGTCCTCCACCAACACCGGAAAGTCGCCGACGGCATGCAGGGTGAACATCCGCAAAAAAAGAACGCAAAACAGGGCAGGCACGAATCGATGCATGGGTCTCCGGTCAGTGAAGGGTTAAATTGTAAAAAATGACTTGTGGTATTGTGCCAACGATTTCAAGCCGGAAGTGAAGTTTCTTTTCGTGAAGGTGGTGCTGATGGTTTGGTTCGGACCGAGATGTTGACAGCAAAAGAATTGTGAATAGGGTCTTACATATGAACAGTATAAGGTATTGGCTGTCCTTTGGATGTATTTGTGCGTGTCTGCCACTGGTTTTTGCGGGCGGGGGCGACTGGTCGGGGACCTGGGCCACGCAATGGCGGAATGGCGGGGCGGTGGTCTATTTGCAGCAGGAAGATGCTGAGGTCCGCGGCCACTATCCGCTCTTTGATGGTACGTTGGAAGGAACGGTGCAGGGGCGGCAGTTGCAGGGAACCTGGCATCAGGCGAATGGACGTGAGGGAGGCTTTGTTTTTGCAATGGCGGATGACGGGGCAACGTTTATGGGACGGTTTGATTCCGGGGAATGGTGGACCGGGGAGCGGGTGTCCCGCGCCGATAAGCCGCGAACCGCCGAAACGAATTATGCCTCCCCGCGGGAGGTACTCCGCAGCTTTCTGCTTACGGCAGGTGCGGGGGTGGGCGGGGATGTTTCACAGCTTCGTCCTGCCGTGGGCTGTCTGATGTTTCCGGAATTGGATCCGAACACCCCGGCGCCGGATCCGATTCAATCCGTCCGGCTGATGTATGAACTGCTGGATCAGCTGACCTTCCGGATTTGGGATGTGCCCGGTGAGGATTGGGCTGCACGGACAGAGTCCGAATCGACGGTTATCCGCTTGGCCCAGCAGGGTACTGATGAAGAGGTGTCGCTGGAGTTTATGCGTGTGGAGGATGGCTGGAGGATTTTGGCGCTGACACAGGAGGTGTTGCAGGATCGGGTGGAGGCTCTGCGCGCCGCCCGGGCGGCTCGAGGGCGGGTGAACTCCGAAGAGGCCTGGCGGGCTTCGGCCCGGAGCACGATGCGGACCTTCCTTGAATTGGTGGGGGCAGACTCGGCGCCGGCAGAGGCCCGGCTGGTGGCGACCATGGATCTGTCGCATCTGGGGGCTGATCCGCGCCAGCAGGAGGCCCGGCTGCTCTCGGAATATCTGAAACGCGTGATCGACCGGGTCGGGTTTGTGCTCTTTCAGGAAATTCCGGATGATCCCTGGCAAAAAGAGGCCTACATCCATTTCCGGCATCCCGCAGGAACCATTGTCCTGGCCCCTACCGGTCTGACGGAAAACGGGGTCCCCGTCTGGCAGTTTACCGGTGAAACCATGCAGGCGGTCCGGGATATGTATCTGGCGGTGGAGGATATGCCGGTGGCGGGATTTGTGGAGCCGCCCCCGCTTCGTCCCTGGACCTATTTCTGGATGCGCCAGCATTTTCGTGCCGCCGCCCCCTGGCTGCTTTGGCCTCTGGGGAGTGTGGAGA
This sequence comes from PVC group bacterium, assembly GCA_003565035.1. Lineage (GTDB taxonomy): Bacteria > Verrucomicrobiota > Kiritimatiellia > SS1-B-03-39 > UBA6053 > PXAS01. The sequence continues at coordinate 7,451 of PXDP01000097.1, forward strand.
TTTGGCAGTGGGCGGCCTTGCTGCTGAGCGTGGTGATCTGCTGGCTCGCAGCGGCACTCACCAGCAAAATCCTGGTGA
>PXDP01000503.1 GCA_003565035.1 PVC group bacterium
ATCTTTCCCATACATACCCTGCCAAGCGTCTCCGTCAACGCCAAGGCACCACAGATTCACAAAAAACCATGCAATGTCTCTCTTTCCGGGAGATCATCGCCGAATCAGGCGGACTTGGAGAGGTTCCAGCGTCACCTCGCGCCCGCAATGGCCACCGTTAAGCAAATCCTCGCCGCTGAACGGCAGGCGGATGGGGGCCGGTTCCTTGCGACTGTTCACCAGCCCCAGGGCAGCGAGTGTACCGGTGGCCGGATCAACACGGGGACAGCAAAGGACCCCTTCTCCGCCGGTGGCGCAGGGTTCCACACCCGCCTCCGCCGCCAGCGAATCGAACAGCGCCATGAAACAGGTTTCGTCCAAAGGACAGCCCAGCGTGATCACCCGGCCCTTGCCATGGGTTCTCGATACCACTGCGGCTTCACCGTCGCCATACCCCCCCCGGTAATGGGCGAGAACCTCTGTCCCCTCATAAGGCGCAAACGCGTCGCACCAAATCTCCGGATGACAGGAGCCGCCGTCTTCAAACACCACATCGATTGTATCCTCCACCCAGTGGGGACTGAAGCGCAGGCTCTGATCCGCGCCCATCAGTTCCTCCAGGCCGCCATAGTTCGAATCACGCCAGAGGGTCATCTCCATCGTCCGGTTTCCCGTCAGCGGACCCAGCATCAGGCGTCCGCCCGCTTCAACCCAGGCGCACAAACGCGCTTTAGCCTCCTCGGGAATCATCCCGAGTTGCGGGACGATCAAAAGGGTGTACCGGCTGAAATCCGCATCGGGATGAATCAGATCCCGCTGAATATGCCGCCGCACCAGCGGCATCTGTACCGTGTCCCGCAGCCGGTCCGAATAGCGGTTGTCGGGATGGATCGGATCGATACTGAACAGCCAGGAGCTTTCGCAGTTCGCGACAATCGCCACCGGGCCTTTCTGCGCGGGATGGGCGATCAGAAAATCCCCCAGTGCTTTAAATTCCCCGGCCAGTTGCTTCCAGGCCGATTTTCCCGGCATCCAGGCACCGGTCTGCGACACGCAGGTGCCGTGCTGCATTTCCTGTCCCGCCCAGTGACTCCGCCACTGCCAGTACAGCACCATGCTCCCGCCCATCAGCATGCTCAACCAGGTAAACGCGCGGATCCCCCGCTCGTCATGGTGAATATTCCACACCGGGCCGCCGCCAGACCAGTTTGGTGCGGTCTCCAGCAGCCAGAACGGGGCATTTTTTTCGCCCCGCAACCGATCAAACCGCATGTAATTGTAATAATAATAGGCCAAATCCGCATACATACTCACGCCCGCACGGTCCATCACCCGGAAATGCTGCCACCAGTCCATCGGCCCAATGTATCCGGTCAAATTGGTGGTCACAGGGCATGAGGATCCTTTGCGGATCTCTTCCACCTGATCCGACATGAACCGGGTCCATCCGTCGTTTTGAAAATGCGCAATCGCCATCAGCAGCGACGGATGATGGCGCTCCGGCTGATCCCGCGTGCCCACATTGGCCGTCACCATGGGGATCTGTTCAAACGAATCATAAGCCTGCGACCAGAAATTGAGGCCCCATGTGCGGTTCAGGGTTTCAATGTCCCCGTATTTCTCCCGAAGCCAGTTCAGAAAATGCCCCCGGGTTTCCTCTCCGTAGTCGAAACCGGACATTTCATTATCAATCTGCCAGCTGTGCACGGCCGGATGATCCCCGAGTTCCTCCACCATTTTTGTCACCACCCGGCGGGACAGCTGCCGATAAACGCGGCTGTGGGGATTATAGTGTTTCCGCTGACCATGGGTCTGCCGTTTACCGGAGGCTTTGGTGCCCAGCACCTCCGGATATGCCGTGGTCAGCCAGGCCGGCGGTGCGGCCGTGGGTGTGCCGATCATGGCCTGAATCCCCGCTTCGTGCAGCAAATCCAGCACTTCGCGCGCCCAGGCAAACTCCCATTCATTTTCGGACGGCTCAAAACGCTTCCAGGCAAATTCAAACACCCGCACCAGGGTGAAGCCCACCTCTTTCATTTTGGCCACATCCTCCGGCCACTCCGATGCCGGCCACATTTCCGGATACCAGCTCGCGCCGTAATGCAATTGGGAATCTGCCGCCACCTCATCGGAGGGGACCGGCGCACTCAACTCTGAATTCTTCAACATATCAATACTCCATCTGAAAAGGATTTACCTCAAGCCTCCAAATAATTATGTCAACCCGCCTGTTCCAATGTCTCCCGGATCCGGGAGGCAAAGGTTGACGCATCCATCAGCGCCAGAAGATCCACAAGCTCAGGGCCGCCGGCCTGACCCGTCAGACACACACGAAGGGGCTGGTTGAGCCTGCCGTCGTCCAGCTCCAGTGCCGCACAGGTCTCCGCCCGGGCCGATTCCAGGGTCGCCCCGCCCTCCAGCGCTTCGGCAATCTTCACCATCGCCTCCCGCTGCCAGGCCTTGCCAAGTCCGCGCTTCAGGGCTTTTTCATCACGTTCAAACCCCGGATCCACCAGATACCGCCAGTCCAAAATATCCAGATAGGTCTGCATGCGCGGGCGCATCAGCCGCGTAACCGTCGCCACCTGCTCCTCATCCAGCGCCGAACCCCATTCTGTGCGCGACAGCACATCACGCACATCCGCGAACAGCACCCCTTCCGGAAGATCCTGCAAATATTTTCCATTCAGATTTGCGCATTTCTGTATATCCATCTGCGCCGCCGAGCGCTGTACCCGGTCCAGACGGAACGCGGCAATCAGCTCATCCCGGTTCAGCTTCTCCCGGTCATCACCCGGCGACCAGCCCAGCAGAGTCAGATAATTAAACAAGGCCTCCGGCAGATAGCCCTTGGCCCTGAAATCGCCCACAAACGCGTCACCGTCCCGCTTCGAATACGGTTTACCCTGTGCATTCACAATCATAGGCAGGTGCGCATAGGCCGGCACCCTTCCGCCCAGCGCCAGAAACAGCGGAATGTGGCGGTAGGTGTTCTCCACATGATCGTCTCCGCGGATAATGTGGGTGATTTCCTGGGTCATATCATCGCAGACGTTCGCGAGATGAAACACCGGCGATCCGTCCCCGCGCACAATCACCAGATCTTTCATCGAATCCAGCGGCTTGGCCAGTGCCCCCTTCACAAGATCCTCAAACCCGATCTCCCGGCGGGTGAACACGACCCGCGTCGCCTCCGTGCTTTCGAACACGGTGTCACCGGCCAACACCGCCGAAAGCGACGCCTTCAGCGAAAACAGCACCGTATCCCCCGCGCCGTAGACGACCCCGTCCGCCATGCCCGCCAGACAGGACATCCCCGGATCAGGCTTGCCCTTGCGGCTCACCCCCACATAGGAGATGCCCGTCGCATCGATCCGCAGCGATTCACCCGCAAACAGCGACAGTTCCACCGCGCCTGTGTCACGCAGTGCGCCGCCATAGCGGGCCGCATCGCACGGAATCCGGAAAAATACGGCCGGACGCTCCTCCGGCGTGCGGGCGTGACGATACGCATCGCCCGCCGCAATCAGCCGTTCCGCCGCCGCCAGATGCGACTCCCGCTGTGTGGACTGAAACAGCGGCTCCTCGTCCGGCATGAGATTCAACCACTCCATCACCTCCATCAGCCCGTCAATCGCCTCCGGCGTGCTCCGCTCCAAATCTGTATCCTCCACCCGCAGCAGGAACGCCCCCTTCTGCGCCCTCGCAAAAAGATAATTGAAAATCGCGGCACGGATATTGCCGATATGAACCTGACCGGTGGGTGAAGGGGCGAAACGAACGCGGGTTTGTGTACTCATGCCGCTTCATATGCCGAAAATTTGCCGGGGATTCAATCCGAATCAGAACGCCAATCCGCCTGTCGCTCGCCCCATCCTGTTAAAACACGGTGAGAAATGCAGGTTTCATCCGGCAAACCGTACTTTTGACTGGTCCCTCCGGCGCTCTCCTGCTACCAATCAATCCATCCTCAACAAAGCAACCTTCCCCCCCTTCCCCCGTCACGACATGAGCACCCATCCCCTCGCCGGCAAACCGGTCCCGCCCGAACAGATCCCCAACGTCGCACGCATTGTCTCCGACTACTACACGCTGAAACCGGATCCCGCAAACGAGATCCAGCGCGTCAGTTTCGGAACCTCCGGCCACCGCGGCGCCTCCTCAGATGCCCGCTTCAATGAAGACCACATCCTCGCCATCGCCCAGGCAACCAGCGAATACCGCGAGCGCAGCGGGGTCACCGGCCCCCTCCTGCTCGGTATGGATACCCACGCGCTCTCCGAAGCCGCCTGGGTCACCACCCTCGAAGTGCTCACCGCCAACCAGGTCACCGTCCAGGTCCAGCGGGGACGGCGTCCCACCCCCACCCCCGCCATTTCCCGGGCCATCCTGGCCTACAATCTGACCCATGAGGCCAAAGCCGACGGCATCCTCATCACCCCCTCCCACAATCCCCCGCAGGACGGAGGCCTCAAATACAATCCGCCACACGGAGGACCGGCCGACAGCGATGCGACCACCTGGATTCAGAACCGGGCCAACGCCATTCTCGAAACCGACCTCGAAGACGTCAAGCGCATCCCCCTCGCCCGGGCGCGCAAGCAGGGCCTTATCCTCGAAACCGATTTTGTTCAGCCCTACGTTGAAGATCTCGCAAACATTCTTGATCTCGACGCCATCGCCAACTCCGGGCTCAAACTCGCCGTCGATCCCCTCGGCGGTGCCTCTCTGGACTACTGGGCCCCCATTGCCGAACGCTACAAGCTCAATCTCACCAACGTGAACCCCGCCTGGGATGCCTCCTTCGGCTTTATGCACATCGACCGCGACGGCAAAATCCGCATGGACTGCAGCAGCCCCTGGGCCATGGCCGGGCTTATCGGTCTTAAGGACGACTATGATATTGCCTTCGGGTCTGATCCCGACGCCGACCGCCACGGCATCGTCGCCCGCTCCTGCGGCCTCATGAACCCCAACCACTATCTCGCCGTTGCGATTCAGTACCTCTTCACGCATCGTCCCGGCTGGTCCGCCGAGGCCAAAATTGGCAAGACCCTGGTCTCCAGCTCCATGATCGACCGGGTGGCCGCCCACCTGGGCCGCGAACTCTCCGAAGTCCCGGTCGGCTTCAAATGGTTTGTGCCCGGACTCAGCAGCGGCCAATATGGTTTCGGCGGCGAAGAAAGCGCCGGGGCCTCCTTCCTCCGCAAAGACGGCACCGCCTGGTCTACCGACAAAGACGGGCTGCTTCTCTGCCTGCTCGCCGCCGAAATCACCGCCGTCACCGGAAAAGATCCCGGCGAACACTACGCCGCCCTCGCCGCCCAACACGGCGCCCCCTGCTACGGACGCAAAGACGCGCCCGCCGACGCGCCCATGCGCAAAAAACTCGCCAGTCTCTCCCCCGAGGATTTTAAAGCCGACACCCTCGCCGGCGAACCCGTCCTCAGCACCCTCACCCGCGCCCCCGGCAACCAGGCCTCCATCGGCGGCCTCAAAGTCATCACGCAAAACGGCTGGTTTGCCGCCCGCCCCTCCGGCACCGAGGATATCTATAAAATCTACGCCGAAAGCTTCCTCGGCGAAGAACACCTTGCCCGCATTCACTCCGAAGCCGAAAGCCTCGTGGCCGGCGTACTGAACCCCTGACCCCCCTTCGTCTCAAACTTTTTCGAATCCATCCTTTTCAGAGTCTTGACAATCCCTACTAAATCAATAGGGATAGTGGACTATGATCTCGAAAAAATGTTTATACGCCCTCAAAGCCGTGCTGGCGCTGGCCCGCCATCAGGGGGCCGGCCCCATGACGATCCAGCAGATCGCTGACGCGCAGGAAATTCCCGCCCGCTTTCTGGAAGCCATTCTGCGAGACCTCAAGCAGAACGGCTTCACCGAATCCATCCGCGGCAAAGAGGGCGGCTATATCCTCGCGCGCCCCGCCCGAGAGATCCGCATGGGCGACATTATCACCTGCCTCGAAGGCCCCTGGTACACCCCCGGGCCCGACACCGATGTCTTCTCTACCATCTGGGAAGAGGCCGACCGTGTGCTCACCGGGGTCGTCAATCAAATCGACTTCCAATCCCTCCTGAAACGGGAGGACGAACTCCGCTTTTCCCATACCCCCGATTACTCCATTTAACCGCAACTCAAAGGCCATTTCATGACCCACGATCCCGCCAAAGCCAATGCCGAACTCGCCGATGCCACCCCGCAGGAGATTCTCCACTGGGCGCAGTCCGCCTCCTCCGGCAACATGATGATCTCCACCAACTTCCGTCCCTACGAGGCCGTACTCCTCCACCTGGCCACCCAAATTCAGCCCGACATCCCCGTCCTCTGGGTTGACCACGGCTACAACACCCCCCACACCTACCGCTGCGCCGAAGAGACCATTGCCAAGCTCAACCTCAACGTGCACCTCTACATTCCCCGCCGCACCGCCGCCCACCGCGACAGCCTTTACGGCGGCATTCCCACGATTGAGGACGAAGCCGCCCACAATGCCTTCACCGAAGAGGTCAAACTCGAACCCTTCCGCCGCGGCCTCGCCACCCTCAAACCCAAAGTCTGGCTTACCGCCCTGCGCCGGGTGCAGAATCCCCACCGCGAAACCATGAACATCGTCGCCCGCACCGGGGACGGCATCCTCAAAGTCTGCCCCATCCTCGACTGGACCGATGAAGACATGCAGGCCTACACTGAAAAGCACAGTCTCCCCAACGAATTCAACTACTACGACCCCACCAAGGTCCTTGAAAAACGGGAATGCGGCTTGCACCTCGATTCTGCCAAGCTATAAGAACCGCCTTTATCCCTTATAAGACAATGCACAAATATAAACTCTCCCATCTCGACTTTCTCGAATCCGAAGGCATCCACGTCATGCGTGAAGTCGCCGCCCAATTTGAACGCCCCACCCTCATGTTCAGCGGCGGCAAAGACTCCATCGTCATGCTCCGCCTCGCCGAGAAAGCCTTCCGCCCCGCCCGCATCCCCTTCCCGTTTCTCAACGTGGACACCGGACACAATTTCCCCGAACTCAACGAATTCCGCGACCGCCGCGCCGCGGAACTCGGTGCCAAGCTCATCGTCCGCACCGTGGAGGACGCCCTCGCCAAAGGCATCGCCCACCAGGTCCCCGGCGAAATCAGCCGCAACCGCCTGCAAATCCCCACCCTCCTCGCCGCGATTGAGGAATTCCAGTTCGATGCCGCCCTCGGCGGCGCCCGCCGCGATGAGGAAAAAGCCCGCGCCAAAGAACGCTTCTTCTCCTTCCGCGACGAATTCGGCCAGTGGGATCCCAAACGCCAGCGCCCCGAACTCTGGAACCTCTTCAACGGCCGCCTCCATCCCGGCCAGAACATGCGCATTTTCCCGCTCTCCAACTGGACCGAGATGGACATCTGGGAATATATCCGCCGCGAAAATCTCGAACTCCCCTCCATCTACTTCGCCCACGACCGCGAAGTCGTCCGCCGCGCCGGACAGTGGCTGCCCGTCAACGACCTCCAGCCCCCCAAAGCCGGCGAAGAAGTCAAAACCCTCC
>PXDP01000147.1 GCA_003565035.1 PVC group bacterium
AGCTCACCCACCTCATCATCGACCGCAATGCCGCCGATCACAGCCTCTACATCGAAGAATCCTTCACCATCCCCACCCTCACCCCCTATCTCCGGCCCCATGGGCTGATTTTCAAAATCGAAGACCGGCCCGTCCGCCTCACCCGCGCCGAAATCCGCCGCGACATGGACTTCTGGGACTGGTACATCCAGACCCTCCTCGAAACCCACCTCCCCCCTGAACAGCGGAGTCAGCGCTTCCAGGCCGATGCCATGGCCCGCCGCACCTTCAGTAAACTCCGCACCGCCCAGGCCGGTCACTACCACGACCTCGGCTACCCCCGCGAAGCCGAACGCGCCTTCCGGCAGGCCCAAAGCCTTTATCCGGCCAACCCCGAAACCGCCTTCCGTTTCGCCGAACTCCCCTTAAGTCTGCAACAATTCGAAGCCGCCGAAGAGATCATCAACACCTTCGCCCCCCACGATCCGCTGCACGCGCAACTCCCCGTCTTTCACCGGCAGGTCGCGCAACTCCGCGACCTCAACCGCCGCCGCCTCCAGGCCGAACAGGACTGGGACCTCGCCCCCGGCGTCAACCTCGCCCTTCAGCTCACCCAATTCTACGGACTCCTCGGCATGGACGAACACATGGAGGACGCCGCCCGAATCCTCCTCAACCTCCCGGTCATCCGCGAAGAATTCTATCCCCCGCTCGCCGATTTTCTCCGCCGCCAGGAACACCGCGAACTCTATCAGCAAACCCTCGAAGTCTGGAGCGAACGCTATCCCCAAAGCATCACCCCGCTCCTCGACCTCGCCGCCATCGCCCTCTCCGACCGCGAAACCCGCCGCTTCTACGAACGGCTCGACCGCGCCCTCGCCCTTGATCCCCCCGCCGTCCGCGCCCGCCTGCAAAGCGATCCCCGCTTCCTCGACATCCGTCACTGGACCGGATTTCAGGAGCGCATCCGCTGATGCCCGCTGCCATTCCCCCCCAGCCGTAATACCGCCGCCGTGGCCAGTACCGCCGTTTCAGCGCGAAGAATACGGGGCCCCAAACTCACAGGAATCACGCCCCTTTCCTTCAAAAGCAGGTATTCCCGTTCAGAAAAATCCCCTTCAGGTCCGATCCACACCGCAATGCCCCCATCCGCTCCCCCATGCCAGGCCTCTGACAGCTCTACCGGAGATCCCTCCAGCGAAGCCGCCAGCCGGGTGACCGCTTTCCCGGACGCTTCCAGCGAGGCCTCCAGCGAAAACAGGACCTCCAGTTCCGGCAGCCAGGGATTGCCACACTGCTTCAGCGCCTGAACCAGTTTATCCCGCCACCGCAGGCATTTCTCCCCAACCCGCTCTTTTTTCAGCTCAGCCACCGCATGATCACACTGCAGCCACACCAGCCGGTTCACGCCCAGTTCGCCGGCATAGCGAAGAACCTCATCCCAGGCGGCCTGCTTTAAGCCACCGACATAAAGCGAGAGTTCCGGCGTGGGCCGCTCGGCCGTCTCAACCCGGAAAATCTCCACCTCAACCGATTTTTTCTCCCCGCCGCTTATCCGGCCCCAGGCACGCAGACCTTTGCCGTTCAACACCATAACCTCTGACCCGATGCCGGCACGGCGCACCTGGGCAAGATGCCGGCTTTCCTCCGGCGACAGACGCAGCACCCCCGGTTCCAGGCGCTCCACATCCGCAAAACACCGGAAATCCGGAAGCTCCATGTTCAGCCTTTCGATTCAGAGAGCTTACTCAGCTCATCCCGACGGCGGGCGAACTCGTCCATATTCTTTTGGAACTTCTTTTCTTCCGGTTGCAAGTCATCGGAAAGCATCGCGCCAAGCTGCTCGATGAGTTTTTTCACTTTCCCCCCGAATTTTGAAGGGGTTTCCACCTGCACACGGATATGCAGATCGCCGTTCCCGTATCCCCGGGGATCTTTCACGCCCTTGTTGCGCAGCCGCAGCATACGGCCGGACTGAGTTCCAGCGGGGATCTTGATCCGGGAAGAGCCCTCGAGCGTTGGAACCGTCACTTCCCCGCCCAGCGACGCAATCGAAAGCGGCACCGGAACCGTAATCAGCAGATCCAAATCATGCCGTTCAAAGAGCGGATGCGCTTTGACATGAATAATCACATAGAGATCCCCGGCCGGACCGCCGCGGGTGCCGCCCGTGCCTTTGCCCTGCACCCGCAAACGCGAGCCGGTCTCCACGCCCGGAGGAATTCGGAGCGTAATGGAGCGCTTGCCCTGCATCTGACCGCTCCCCCGGCATTTTTTGCAGGGATTTTTGATGCGCTTGCCGGTGCCGCCGCAGTCCGGACAGGTCTGCCGTACCTGGAAAAAGCCCTGGGACATAATCACTTCACCCTGCCCGCGGCAGGTGGGACAGGTTTCGACACTGCTGCCCGGCTCGGCACCGGTGCCGCCGCAGGCATCGCATTCCACCTGCACATTAAACGACAACTCACGGCGGGAGCCGAACACCGCCTCCTCAAAATCAATTTCAAGATCAAAGCGCAGATCCGAACCCCGGTTCGCATCCCGCGAGCCCCGTCCGCCTCCGCCGCCACCGAAAAAGTTGTCAAAGATGGAGCCGCCGCCCCCCCCGCCGCCGAACGCACCCATAAACGTGCGCAAAGCCTCTTCCAGGTCCACCCCGCCAAAGCCGCCCGCACCCGCACCGCCCCGTCCGGGACCAAAGGCCGCATGACCAAACTGATCATATTTCTGGCGCTTTGTTTCGTCACTGAGAACTTCATACGCCTCGGTGGCTTCTTTGAATTTCTCCTCGGCGGCCGTATCCCCCGGATTTTTATCCGGATGATATTTCACCGCCATTTTACGGTAGGCTTTTTTGATTTCGTCTTTGGAGGCTCCTTTTTGAACCCCCAGCACCTCGTAATAATCCGCTTTGGACGCCATTAGGTTTCCTCCGTTTTCGCTTCGTCTGTCCCGGCTTCGGGCGAGGCCTCCGTCGAAACCTCTTCCGGAACCTCTTCCGCAGGCGCGCCCTGGGAAACCACCACCTGACAGGGACGCAGCAGGCGTTCACCCAGTTTATAGCCGCGGCGGGTCATCGCCACCACATGCTCCGCCGGAACATCCGGCGAAGGCACGTGCGCAATGGCCTCGTGCAGATTGGGGTCAAATTTGGCCTTTTCCGCATCCAGCGAGGTCAAATTGTACTTTCCGAGAATCGACAGCAGTTGCCCCTGAACCAGAGCAAAGCCCTTGAGAATATCCTCGGCCAAGCCAAGATCCGCGGCGTTTTTCAATCCCAGTTCAAACGAATCCAGCACCGCCAGCAAATCCCCGCAGATATGTTCCAGGGAACGGACAGTCCACTCCTCTTTTTCGCGCCGGGTCCGCTTGCGGAAATTTTCAAAATCAGCCCGCAGACGCAGCAACTGCTCCTGCATATCTTTGACAGGATCCACCGCTTCGGGCCCGGGTTTCGTCTCCACCGTTTTTTCCGGGTTGGGGGTGTCCCCGGCCTCCTGAGCCGCCTCCACCGCATCAATCGCCTCGGCCGCATCGCGCATTTCAGCGGCAGCCTCAGCCGGAGGGACAACCGGATCTACATCGGAGGAATGACTCTCGGGCTCTGCATGTTTCGTTGATTCGCTCATTAAATAATCTCCTGAAAGTGTTTTGAAGTTCCCCGCCGCCCCATGCGGGAGGAATTTGCGAGCCGGGACGATAACGCCAAACCTCGCAAATGGCAAGAATCGACTCATGTCAAAACAGATCTGTTTTCATCGACATCACATCAAAACGGGTTTATTCTTCAAGGCGTGTAAGGCTTCCAGACGGCTCACGATTGAAGAGCATATGAACATCAAAGGAAAACGTATTCTTGTTACCGGCGGAGGCGTCCGCATCGGCCGGTCCATTGCCACCACCCTCGCGCAAGCCGGCGCGGACATCGTCATTCACTACCGTTCCAGCAGTGATGCCGCAGAAGAACTCGCGGAAACCCTTCGCATCTCCGGGGCACGGGCGGACACCGTATGCGGTGATCTTGCCACCGAAAAAGGGACGGCCTCCATCATGGAACAGGCCCTTCACCACGGTCCACTGGACGGTCTGGTGAATAATGCCGCCGTCTTCAACCGGACCCCGCTGGCAACCAGCGACCGGGCCGCCTTCCTGGCGGAATTCGGCCCCAATCTTTTCGGACCGCTCGAACTGATCCGTGCCTTTGCCGCACAGCCGCACCTGGAAAAACATCCAGGTACAATCGTCAACCTGCTTGACCGGCGCATTGCCGCGCACGATGCCGGTGCCGTCCCCTACCACCTTTCCAAAATCGCGCTGGCCGAGGCCACGCGGCTCGCCGCCCTCGAATTCGCTCCCCGAATCCGTGTCAACGGCGTGGCCCCGGGTGCCATCCTCCCCCCGCCGGAAATCGATGATCCCGACTATTTAACCCAACACGGGGGCAACGCCCCCCTGACTCACCGCTGCACCCCGGAGGATATCGCCTCCGCCGTGCTCTTCTTCTTCACCCAGCCCGCTCTCACCGGACAAATCCTGTTCGTGGACGCCGGGCAGCATCTCTTAGGAAATGGCGTATGACCGACCGTATCTTTATCCGCGACCTTGCTCTCCGCTGCATTATCGGCATCTACCCCGAAGAACGTGAAAAAATCCAGGACGTCATCCTCAACGTCGAAATGGACGTCGATTCGCATGCGGCCGCCGCCGCCACCGACAACATTGACGATGCCGTGGATTACAAAACGATCACCAAAAAGCTGATCGCCTTTGTCGAAGACAGCAGCTACAACTTGATAGAAACACTGGCTGAACGCTGCGCGGAAATCTGCCTCGCCCCCGTAAAAGTCAAACGCGTCATCGTCACCATCGACAAACCCGGGGCTCTCCGCTTCGCCCGCAGCGTCGCAGTACAGGTAACCCGGGAAAAAGCCTGAGCCGGGATTATGCTCCGTGACGCCGCAGTAATTCGGGAATAGCCCACTCGCGGCCGGTCTTGCGTAAGTGATCCAGATACCGGGGCAGATCCTCTTTCCGCGCATGGAACGGCCCGCCTTCGCGGATCACCGTCCACAGCGGATCCACATTGCTGCGGGAGCACAGCATTTGCTCCTCCTGCCAGGCCAGCAGCCTCGCAGCCCCCTCATGACACAGGTCCGGCCGAACCTCCGCCAGATCGGTCTGCTCGTGCGGATCCTCTTCCACATTAAACAGCATTTCTCTCGGAAACAGATGAAAGCCGTCGTGCAGCGTGCGCATATACAGCCACGGCCCAAAGCGGACCGAACGCTGACACACATGCGCGCACTGTGAAATCACCACCTGATCCCGGCCGCACTCCCCCTCCCCGCGCAATGCCGCCGCATAGCTGGTCCCGTCCCAGGATTCGGACACATTGAGCCCCAGCATCTCCGCCAACGTCGGCGCCAAATCCAGCGAATAATGCAGCCCGTGGTTCACCTGACCCGGTTTGACCCCCGGTCCTTTCACAATCATCGGCACCCGGCAGGTGATGTGGTCCGCCGTGCCGTGTTCGCCGTAAATGCCCAGCTCCCCCATGTTTTCCCCGTGATCCGAAGAAATCATGATCAGCGTGTCTTCGAAGACCCCGGCTTTCTTCAACGCCGCCACAATCATCCCGATCTGATCATCCACATACCGGATGGCCATATCATAGCCGTCAAACATCCTGCGGAAGTCCCCGTCTGTCCGCAGCGAGCCCGGATGCCGGGGATAGGCCGGATCCTCCCGGTCATTCAGCATGTTGATCTCCTGGGCCTTGTGCGGCCCCACCATCTTCAGATGCTCCGCCCGGACCTCCGGGGTCAGCCATGCCGGAAGCGGTTCCGCCTCAAAGGGATTCTCATACGTCTCCGGCACCCGGTACGGGGTATGCACATCCCAGTAATTCAGATGCAGAAACCAGCGGTCCTCCTCCGCATGATCCTCCAGCCACTTCATCACCACCGGGGTCACCTCCTCCGCTGATTCCACACCCCCTTTTCCGGTATTGTGAATCTCCTTGAAGCCCGCAAAAAACTGACGGGCGGAGTGCCGGAATCCAAAAGGACTGATCTGGGCCGTGTGAAATCCCTGAAAAAACAACTGACTCGGCAGCGATTGATTGTCCACCCAGTCCCGGAACCCCCGTCCGGGCCCCTGCACAAACAGATCCGCCGCCGTGCCGCCATGCCCCACCACACCGCTGTGAATGCCAAACACCCCCGTATATAAAGCCGTGCGCGACGGAAGACAGGGCGCATCGCTGGTATAGTAGTTGGTGAAACGGGTACTCTCCGCCGCCAGCGCATCGATATTCGGCGAGGTGTTCCGGTGATATCCGTAGCACCCCAGATGATCCGGACGAAGCGCATCAAGGTCAATGTATAAAATTCGCATGGTCAAGAGCCTTTCTGATGTGAAGAAGCAACGCATCCGGTGAAGAGGATGCCTGAAACGAAAACGGTTCCGCTACCGCCAAAACACCGAGGTATTCCCCCCGGAAATGAATCGCCACCGCAGCCCGGCGCACCACCTTGCTGTTGAAGGCCCGGTCCGCGGCCGCACCCTCCCGGCGGGTCATCCGCACCGCCCTCGCCACCGTGGCGGTCTGAATCTCCCGCCGATGACCATTCCGGCTGTACCGCCAGAACTCCCCGTCCGGCTGCGGTGCCGCCGGATCAAAGGCATACCCCAGCCGGGCCACCGCATCCACCTCCTCCCCCCAGGATCTCAGAAACCCCGGCCGGGCCATCACCTGAATCTCCCCGCCGCCCAGCCGCTGATCCCGCAAAGCCATCCCCTCCTCCACCCCGCGATACCATTCCACCGTCAGGCCTGTCGCCCCGGAAACCGCATCCATCAACCCGGTCCGGAACCGTTCCTGTTCACCCGCCAGCCCCACATTCGCCACCAGCATCATCTTCGCCGCCCACTCTGTCCGCGAACGCTGCTCCACCAGACCCAACTGCTCCAGCGTGCGCAAATGGCGCAACAGGCTGCTCTTCGCCGATCCGACCGATGCCGAAAGCGCATCCAGCGACATCGGCCCTGCATCATTCAGAGTCCGCAACGCGAGAATGCCCAGCGCCAACGCCGGGGTGATAAAGTCTTTTTCTTGAAATTCCATATTTGGAATGCATTCCATATATGGAATTTTGATAAAGGCAAGAGGAAACACTTGAGATCCGTTCCGGATTTGTTCACGGTAATATTTTAACCCACCCTTCCCCAAACCCCCATGCTCTCCCACGAAAAGCCCCCGCCTCTCTGCCCAACCACCCTCCGTTCTTTTACCCAAGTCCGTGAAGCCATTGAGGACAAGGCCTCCCGGCAGACCGTCCCCCTGCTCGTCGGTATCGGTGGTCCCGGCGGCTGCGGAAAAAGCACCCTCACCCGCTGGCTGTTGCATCAGCTTACCGAAGCCGAAATCCTCTCCCTCGATGACTTCCGGCTCCCCCGCGACCTGCGCCCCGCCCATGCCCGCTTCGGGTCCCATCCGGAGGCGAACGACCTGCCGCGCCTCCGCGACACCCTCGCCGCC
>PXDP01000471.1 GCA_003565035.1 PVC group bacterium
AAGCCTATAGGTAAGTCCGAACTGGGCGGGGTCGCCTTTCATGGTCCAGAGACGGGCGGGGTAGTCCGGGGGCTCAAGGCCGAAGAAGAATCCGCGGGTATCGTAAGACGTATCGAAGACGTTGCGGCCCCAAAGGGTTAAGGACCAGGTTTCGGCACGGTATCCGAGACTGAGGTGCACCAGTTCGTAGGGCGAAGAGGTCTGATTGTGGCTGTCGGAGAAGTAGAACTGATCCACGCCTTCGATTTCCGCGCGGGCGAACCATTTTTCTGTGATGTCGATGTTGGCTCCGGCCCGGAAGGTGTAGTTGGGGGCGTAGGGCTGATCCCGTCCTTCGACATTGAGGTTTCCTCCGGCGTCGCGGAAGTTTTTGTATTCGCTTTCCAGGAGTCCGAGACTGCCGAAGAGGGTGATGTTGCGGGTGAGGGGCGTGATGAGTTCGAGTTCCAGCCCGTAGTTCGTGCCTTCGGCGGCGTTATCGGTGAAGAAGGTGAAGGTGGTGGGGTCGGCGGGGTTGGGCTGAATGGAGGTGCCGATCTGCAGGTCGCGGCGCCACATGTGAAACAGCGTCAGGTTGGCCTGCCCGCGTCCTTCGGCCCACTGGGTGCCGATGCCGGCTTCGAGGTTCCAGATGAATTCCGGATCGTAGGCGCGCTGGTCGGCGGTGAGGTTGGGGTTGGCATTGACACCGCCACCTTTGAATCCGCGGCCGATGCCGATGAAGGCATGGGTGGATGGGGTGAGGGCGGCCTCCAGGGCGGCGCGGCCGCCGGTCATCCAGTCGGAGGTGTCGAAATCGACACCGCGGTCATCGCTGTAGTCGGACCCGCGGTGTTCGAGGCGCAGAGAGGTGATGAGCTGGAGACCGGGCGTGATGTCGGTGGTGAGCTGTCCGTATCCGGCCTGGGTGGTGGCCTGGTAATCGCTGCGGAGGGTGCTGAAGCCGACATAGTCGTCGCGCTCTTCCAGCCAGGAGGCGACGAGGCCGAGGCTCCAGGCGGAGCGGTCGTTGAAGATGCGGGCTTCGGGTTTGCCCTGGAAGCGGAATTCCTGGCTGGCCTGATTCCGGGTGCGGTCCAGACGTTCGGTGTAGGAATTCCGGAAGCCTTCAACCTCCGGGTTGAAGAAATAGGGTGCGGCGGCCCAGAAATCGTCGTTGGCCCAATCGGCGTCGTAGCTGTAGACGGAGGTGGCGCGGGTGCCGGACGTGATGGACATGAGGTCAAAGGTGTTGAAATCCAGCCAGGTGCCCCGCCAGGAGGCACCGATCAGGTTGAGGGTGTCTTTGCCGGGTTCGTCGGTGAACATGGTGAAGCCGTCTCCGCGGGGGGCGAAGGCATCGTATCCGTTGTCGAGGCGGGCGCCGAGGAGGGTGATTTCGTGGCGCTGGTCGGGAGCGGGTTCGTAGAGAAGCTGAAAACGGGAATGGAACTCTGCGCGGCGGTTGGTGTTTCTTCGGTCGAGAAATTCGTTGGTGCGGAACCCGTCCTGCCGCAGGGTATGGAGGGTTAGCCGGTAGAAGAGAGTTTCGGAATCGGCGGACCAGGGGCCGCCGGTGGCAATGCCGGCTTCGACGTAGTCGTCGGTGCCGACGGACAATTGCAGGCGACTGGATTTGTAGGGCGCGGGGGGCTCGCTTTGCAGCAGAATCAGACCGGCGAGGGCCTTGGAGCCGTAGGCGGTGGCCTGGGGGCCGCGGAGGACATTCACCTGTTGCACATCAAAGAGCGATGCGGCCCCGGCGAGGCCGGAGAGGTCGATTTCATCGAAAAGCACTCCGACGGAAAAATTGGGCGGGCCTTCGCTGGCGAACTGGCTGCGTTCGCCGATGCCGCGGATTTGCAAATAGCGCGGGCGCGATGTGCCGCTGGCAAAGGTGAGATTGGGAACCATGCCGAGGGCATCCTGCAGGTGATGGGCCTCGCGGGTGCCCAGGGCATCGGCATCGAGGGTGGAGGTGGTGGCGGCGAAGGTCGGCAGCCGGGTTTCGGTGCGGGTGGCCTGAACCTGCATGGGTTCCAGTTCGGCGGGTTCGGACGCGAACAGGCCCGCGGTGAGGACAAAGGGAATAAGGGTAAGCAGTGTTTTTTTCATCGATTCTTTCGAGGTTGAGGTGAAGAAAACACCGACGAGGCGAAGAATCAGGAGAAAAACAGAGGCTCTCCCGTCCAGTCCCTACGCCGGTATGATCCGGATCAGGTTCTACGGGTTGGAAGCGGGAGTGGCTTCCTCTCAGACCTTCGTGCAGGTCACCCCGAGGACGAGAGGGGTATTAGCGCAAAAGAGGCGGAGGTGCAATTTAAAAAAGAGTACCCTTTATATAAGTTTACCTGCCTGGCTGATTGACTCCACTCACCCCAAGATGTGGTGAAATTCTGCATGTGCGCATTCGACCTAGCTCTTGTGCCCCAGGGGAAAACCCTTCCCCAGAAGGCTGGCTTTTCGGCGGATTTTAGGCCCGGAGGGCCGAGGTATTTTCAGCCCCAGGCGCAGCCTGGGGTTTTGCCAGAGCTAAGTCGGAAAGGCCCGGAGGGCTGAGAGATAGGCCGAGGGTGAAGCCCAAGGTTTGCAGGGTGACGGCGTGGGGTATATCCCAGCCCTTCGGGCCTATATGCGTTCCACGGCCCCGGAAACCCGGGCTGCGCCCGGGGCTGAATATATTTCGACCCTCCGGGCCTCTCTTGTCAGATGGCCGTGGAAGCCGCCTTCGGGAAAACAACATTTTGTATGTGGTGGAGTCAATCAGCCAGGCAGGTAAGTTTAAAGGACATGTAACCCGGGTAAACGGTTTGAAGTTTTGCGGGAAGGGGCGGACTTGTGCTTTCTGCGGTTATGGATAGGTGTGTGGAATGCCGCCGAATATCCTTTTAATTCAATGCGATGATCTTGGGCCGGATGATTTGGGATTGGACGGCCCGTATACTCCCAATTTGCTGAACCTGGAAAAAGCCTCTTTTTCCGCGAAAGATTTCAGCGTACAGCCTGTGTGTACTCCCTCGCGCGCGGCTTTGCTCACCGGACGTCATCCGCTCCGCACCGGCGTGAGCCACGTGCACGGAGGCAAGGATTTTCTGCACCGGGAGGAGATCACCCTCGCGGAGCGGTTCCGGGAGGCCGGATACACGACCGGTATGTGGGGCAAGTGGCATCTGGGGCACAGCGAAGGCTATTTTCCCTGGCAGCGCGGTTTTGACGAAGCGTATATGGCAGATCTGTACAAACACCGACAGACCCGGGGACGATACAACGGGGAGCCCGGGTCTTCGGATCAATGGGCCGATGAACACATTGTGGATCTGGCTCTTGACTTTATACAGCGCCATCCAAAGCCCCCCTGGTTTGCGTATGTGCCCACGCTCACGCCGCACACACCGCACGATGCTCCTGAGGAGTGGGTTCGGTTTCATCTGGACCGCGGCTGCCCGCCGGGGCTGGCGGTAAACCGGGCCATGGTTTCCTTTCTGGATGAGCAGGTGGGCCGCCTTTTGAAGGGACTGGAGAAGACGGGGCAGGCGGAAAACACCGTGGTGGTGTTTCTCAGCGACCACGGTCCCGCTTTTGCCGCCAACCAACTCGATGACCACGACCGCAGACTGCGCAACCGTTCCGGCCGCCGAGGATGGAAGGGGGATTTGTATGAGAACGGCCTCCAGTCGCCCCTGTTCATCCGCTGGCCGGCCGCGGTCGGGCCGCGTGTCTGTGCCGATCCGCTGCAGTTGCTGGATCTGGCGCCCACGCTGCTGGATCTCTGCGGTATTGCATCCCCGCCGATGGAGGGGCGTTCGTTCGCATCCACCCTGCTGGAGGGGAGTCCCGCATCCACAGGGGACATTTTTACCTATGCCCACCCCGGCTGGCTCACGACCGGACCGCCGTATTCGATGACCGGCATTCCCGGAGAATATGCCCCCGGACCGCCGGGCGCATTTGACGCGCAGTGTCTGGCGATTCGCCGCGGCATGCATAAACTCATGCTTAATCCGGAGTTCGCCTCCCGGGAGGATGTGGTCCTGTACGATCTCCGGCACGATCCGCTTGAGACCCGGGATTTGTCCGGAAGCCTCCCGGAACTTCGGGACGAACTGCTCGCGGCGCTGAGGTCCTGGTGGGAAGAGATCCTGCGGGAACCCCATGCCTTCACGCCTCCGGTGCTGTGCGTTCATCCCGGCGAAAACCTCTTCGCCGCCAATCTGCCCTGTGAGCTTTCGGGCGGTGCCGTGAACGGCGTGAACGGGATCACGGGTTGGGAACATTCCGGAGCCTCGGCATCGTATCGATTGGAGCTGGATTGTCCCGGAACCGTCTGGGTGACGTTGTTGGACGCCAAGGGGCATCCTGCGCAGGGAGCCTGGGAATGGCGCTGTCCCGGAACCGGGGGGTGGCAGTGCACACAAACGGGCGAAAGCCCTGAGTTCCGGCTTCCGTCCACTGAAGAGATGCTTGAAGTTCGGGCCGTCAGGGTGCCTTCGGAAACCCGTCTGGCGAAGGTGAGGATTGAATGTCACTTTAACGCTTTGAATGAACGGACATTTGAGGGTGCCGCAGCTTTCTGATACGCAGGGTTCATGCAGAAAACCAATTTTGTTTACATCGTCTGTCATGACCTGGGCCGGGCCATGGGCAGTTACGGCGCGTCGGTGCCCACGCCGAATCTGGACCGCTTTGCAGGGGAATCGATCCGCTTCACGCACTGCGCCTCGCCCGCCTGTTCGCCCTCCCGCGCCTGCGCCATGAGCGGACTGCATGCGCACCGCAGCGGAGCCATTGGACTCTCGCACATGGGCTGGCCGCTGCATCTGGACTGGCAAACCACTGTGGACGATTTCAACGCGGCGGGGTATGAAACCATCCTCTCGGGGATCAACCACGAGCGCTATCCGCGCACGGACCGCTACGAGACCGATCTCACCCGGGAATGGGCCGACTGGAACAGCGACCGGGCGGTGGACAATGCGCTGCGGGCCCTCAAGGAACGGGATCGATCACGTCCTTTTTACTTGAACATCGCCACTCAGGAGCCGCACGGATGCACCTGGCCCGCAGTCGGGAAACGCATTCCCGCTCTGCCGCCGGACACCCCTGTCTGGGAGCCGCCGGGGATGCCGGACTATCCCGGAAAAGAAGACGATTTCCGCCGCTTTGCCGCCTCCATTGCGTTTATGGACCACCATATCGGCCGCTTTCTTGACGGGTTGGACGAACTGGGCCTCCGCGAAAACACGGTGGTGCTCTTCACCACCGACCACGGGATCGCCGGCCCCCGCGCCAAAGGCACACTGTATGGACTCGGCACCGAGATCGCGATGCTGCTGCGCCTGCCCGACGGACGCCACGCCGGCGAAACCCGGGAGTCCCTGCTCAGCAATCTCGACTTCCGTCCCACCTGGTGCGAGGCTTTCGGGCTCCCGATTCCCGGACAAATCGATGGCAAATCCTTCTGGCCGGTGATTGATGCGCCATCCCTTCCGCACCGGGACCACCTTTATCTGGTCAAGAATCTTTTGAGACATGGGCAGGGGTCCTTCGCGAGCGGGCCGCAAAATACACCGTGAAAACCGTGGACTCCTCCACAGAAATTCTGCGGGAATTGCGGGAGGAACGTGGGTGAACGGATAGCCACTGTAGACAAACGGATGGCCAATGCCGGGCAAGGGTTCGGCCTGCGCTGCGAGAATCCTGTTTCATAACGACGTTACTGCCGAATGAACTCCCGTCCTCAAACCCTCCTCCTCATCGGCAGCTCCATCATGGAGAAGTGGGGGCAGCCGGATGATCTTGTGCCGGAAATGCGGGTTCTCAACCGCGGGGTCGGCGGGAGCATCACCACGGATTGGATTGACCGTATCGGCCCGTTGCTGAAAGAGACAGAACCCGATTTCGTGCTCTGTTATGTCGGCAGTAACGATATTGGCCACAATCGCCCGCATGACGAGATTGTGCGGGATTTGATGAGGGTGCGGGAACAGATCCATTGTTCATTTGGCTACCTCTCCATCATCAAATGTCCCCAGCGTGAAGGGCGGCACGTGGAGATTGAGTCTGTCTGCTCGGCGATTCGAGCGGCTCTGCCCTCTGCCGATCTTTGGATTGACACCGACCCTGTTTTCCTTCCCGGCGGCCATCCTGTTCCCGAATATTACGTCGAAGATCAACTCCATCTCACTCCCGCCGCCTATGCCGCGCTGCTTGCGCATGCCCGGCCGCAGGTGCGCGCGTGGACCCAGTAATTAGGGTTTGACCTTTGTACAAATATTTGTACGATTATTTTATGTACACTTTGGGTGATCTATTGAAAAACAAAACCCGGACTGAGGTTCTGAGGCGACTGGTTACGATCGGGTTTCCGCTGGGAATTCGTTCTCTTGCCGTGTTTGCGGGGGCGCATCCGTATGCGACCTCGAAGGTTCTCGGTGAGTTGCTGTTGGAGGGCCTGGTGGAAAAAGGAGGGACAAAAAGCCGTCCGACTTATTGTTTCTGCGAGGTGCACCCGGAGGCGAAGCGACTCCAATTGATTTTTGAAGCGGATCGTGACGAACGGATCCGGCGGGACCGGGAAGCGCTGTCCCATCGGGCGCAAGCTTTATGGACGTTCAACCGCCATGCACAGTCTGCACTGCGACAGGCAAAGGGATCCCTGCATGGATCTGTTTAAGTTGTTTCTTTATGCTCTGCAGGGAAAGGTCCGGCCCAAGGATTTGGACGACCTGCACTCCATTATTGTATCCGGTCGGGAGATTGATTTTGCGTATCTCCGAAGTGGAATTTCATCCCTCGGGCTGAAACTTCCGTCAACAGGAAAAGAATTTGTTCCACAAGAACTGCGCATCCTTTTTCGCTGAACGAGGTCAGTTCAACAGTTTAAATCCCAACCGGCTTTTCGATCATGATCCACTTGCGCGATCATGGCTTTGATTTCATCCGACGTGTGTAAAGGAGATTCACGAACGATGGAAAAGGTTTCCAGTGGGGTTGGATAACGATTTCGTTTGGATTCCTCTTCGATGGCCATCTTAAGTCCCGAGGCAAATAAATCCTTAAGTTTGAGGTTTTGTCGGGCTGCGATTGTTTTGGCCTCACGGTAGAGGGTATCCGGGATTTCCAGTGTTGTTTTCATTTACCCATAATTCCATATTTATGGGGTAGGTCAATCTCTTTTTCCTCTTATGTGAGATCTGTTGTAATGGGGTAATGTTTTGATGTTGTCATGGAAAACCCAACAACGCACAAACGCAACACCCCATCACCGCCGCCAAAGTCTCATTCCCGTAAATTCCAACCCTTTGGCGGCGGTGCTAACAAGAACCACGCATCCTGAAACGAAGGAGGAAGAAGCCACGAGTGACCCTCACCCGTGCCACAAGGGCTGCTCTTTAGACACAAATCTTTCTGGACACGAGTTTTGAGCAAAGAGCCCGGGGGAAAGATTTCATGGGGTGGAAATTCTGCGTCGCGTAGCGACGGCCCCACGCGTAGACGTGGATTTCAATCCACGTTTTCCGACAAAATGCAAC
>PXDP01000504.1 GCA_003565035.1 PVC group bacterium
CTCGGAGTCCGTCAGGGGAAAGCACGTGGACACCTCATCCGCGCGGAGCGCAATCCAGCCGGTCCCGTTTTGCCGCAGACCGGAAAACAGCGGCTCCAAAAGCAAAGACTCCGGGTGCATCGACTCAGCCCAGCAGTCCGCTGAGAATCAGCACCGCACTGACGGTGAGTCCAAAACCGGCCATGATCCGGTGGCGGTTCGGCGTGTCAAACATCCAGCGGACACCCCGCTTCCAGACGTGGGGATAGACGGCGAAAACCATGGCTTTGATCATGACAACATACACCAGAATTCCCACCACCCAGGAGGGAAGCCCCTGCCAACGCACCGCCACCAGCACCGGGTTGCCCGCCAGCAGCAGCAAACAACACAGCGCACGGACGGCGAGCAGATCGGGAATGAAGGTGACAATCAGATACCAGCCGACGGGCACCGCCACGAAGAGGAGGTTTTTCAGGACGGAGAAGCCTCCGAAATCCACCATCCACAGGTTGCGGGCAAACCAGACCAGACACACGGCGGTGAGCACCTGCGCGGGTAGCTTCATGCGGGGATAGGCCATCAGCGCCTCCCGGACGAGCGCCGGTTTGGTGAGCAGAAACAGATTGTCCAGCAGGATCAGCACACCCAGAAGAATGGCAACAGTTGAGGCGTTAAACATAAGAGCGTGTTCCTGTTCGGGCGGGGAGGTTAACCGACGCGGGCACCGCTGTCGATTTTGGCATCGGTGGTGACCAGCACCAGGTTTTTGCCTTTGGAGGCGGCCAGCAGCATACCGTTGCTCTGCACCCCGCGGATCACGGCGGGTTTCAGGTTGGCGACAATGACAATGGTTTTGCCCACCACCGTTTCGGGGGCGTAATGCTGGGCAATACCGGCGACGATCTGGCGGGGTTCGCCGCCGACATCCAGCTGAAGTTTGAGCAGCTTGTCCGCGCCCTCCACCTTTTCCGCCGCAACCACGGTGGCCGTGCGCAGCGCAAGTTTGCCAAAATCGTCAAAAGTGATTTCGGAAATCTCCACCACATTCTCGGCTTTTTCTGCCTTTAGTTTGGCGGCTTCGGGTTTGGCGGCTTTGGGTGGCGGGTCTTCTTTTATCTTTTCGATCTGCGCCCGGGGAAACAGGCCTTCGCCCTCCAGCAGAGGGGTGCCGGGCTCGAGCACGCCGAATTCACGCAGTTGATTCACCTGCGGATCGCCCTCCCCGGCACCGATCTGGTGGCGCAGGGCTTTCATTTTCCCGGGCATGACCGGGAACAGCAGCGCCGCACAGACGCGCAGAACTTCCAAGGCCACATACAGGGTGTCCTGCAGCGGCTGTTTGTCCTCTTCTTTGGCCTGTTTCCAGGGGGCGCGGGTGCCGATGTATTTGTTGGCCTCGCGCACGGCGGTCATGACCGCGTGCAGCCCCAAATCCGGGCGCATGGCGGCGATGTGGGTTTCCATACCGTTGACCGCATCGGTGACCACGGACCAGAGCGCGGCGGCGGAGGGCTCGGTCCGGGCGGCTTCCGAGGGCACGGGCACAGCGGCATCGCAATGAGTGTGGACCATTTTGAGCACCCGGCTGGTGAGATTGCCCAGATCATTGGCCAGATCGCTGTTGTAGCGCTTCACAAAAACCTCTTCGGTGAAAGAGGCATCCTGTCCCAGGCTCATTTCCGCCATCAGAAAATACCGCAGCGCGTCCACGCCGAAGCGTTCGGCGTAGTCGAGCGGATTGACCACATTGCCGGTGGATTTGCTCATTTTGTCCCGGCCGCTCAGCCACCATCCGTGCGCGAAAATGCATTGCGGCTGGTCCACACCCATGGCTTTGAGCATGGTGGGCCAGTATACGGTGTGGGTGGTGAGAATATCTTTGCCGATGAGATGCACCTGACAGGGCCAGCGGCGGGCGAACTGCTCGTCGTTGTGTCGGTAGCCCACCCCGGAGATGTAGTTGACCAGGGCATCAAACCAGACGTAGGTGACGTAGTCCGGATCAAACGGCAGTTCGATCCCCCAGGACAGGCGGGCTTTGGGACGGCTGATGCAGAGATCGGCCAGCGGTTTGCGGAGAAATCCGAGAGTTTCGTTGCGCCGGAAATCGGGCTGAATGAACCCGGGATTGTCTTCAATATACTGAATCAGCCAATCCTGATATTTGCTCATCCGGAAAAAATAGTTGGTTTCGCGGATGGGTTTAACCCAGTCCGGCAGACTATCCAGCGAGCAGCCCTCGGGGAGGTCCTTTTCGGTGATAAAGGTTTCGCTGCGCACATCGTAGAGTCCATCGTATTCAGCCTGATAAATTTCATCGCGGTCGAACAGGTCCTGCAGGATTTCCTGCACCCCCCGGGTGTGGCGGGGTTCGGTGGTGCGGATAAAATCATCGTGGGTGATCTCCAGCCGCTCCCAGAGTTCCTGAAAACGCACCACCACCTCGTCCACATGCTGCTGGGCGGGAATCCCGCGTTTGGTGGCGGCCTCCTGGACTTTCTGACCGTGCTCGTCGGTGCCGGTCAGAAACCAGGTGTCGTGCCCCAGCAGTCGGTGCGCGCGGGCGAGCATGTCCGCGAGCATGGTGGTGTAGGCGTGACCAATGTGCGGCTTGTCGTTGACGTAGTAAATGGGTGTGGTGACGTAAAAGGCGTCGTTTTTCATGGTGTTCTCCTGAAACGTTCGGGGAGTTCCTTTGCCAAAATCCGCGAAAGAAGCGACAAAAAAGCGGAACTTTGCCGGGGTTTATCCAAACATCGCCGCGGCATCATCAACCGCCTCCGGCAGAATTTCCTGCACATCCCCCTCCAGACGCAGGGACACATGCGGCAAGCCGTCGTGTGCGGTTTCGCCCTGATTGATGATGAGATAAGGCACGCCGGCCCGCGCGGCCATGAGCGGGAAAGAGGCGGCGGGCTGCACCGCCAGGGTGCTGCCAACGGCGATCACCAGGTCCAAATCCATCATCGCCTGCTGCGCGCGCATCAGGTCATCGGCGCGCAGGGATTCTCCGAACTGAATGACCCCCGGTTTGAGGACATGTCCGCATTCCGGACAGGTGGGGACGGTGCCCGTTTCCCGGAAATCCGCATACCCTGGCTCCGCGTCCCGGGACCAACCGCATTCGATGCAGACGAGCCGGTCATTACAGCCGTGGAGTTCCACCAGACGGTCGGGGTCAATGCCCGCGCGCCGGTGGAGTCCGTCAATGTTCTGGGTAATGACCGCCCGCAGCTTGCCGAGTGCCTGCAGGCGGGTGATCGCCCTGTGGGCGTGGGTGGGCTCTGCGTCGCGCCACCGCAGAAAATCCTCACTCTTAAAGGTCAAATACTGCCGCTGCTTTTCGGGATCGGTAAGGTATTCGTTTAAATCGATTTCCGGACGGGTTTTCCAGATGCCGTTCGGTCCGCGATAGTCGGGAATGCCCGCCGCGGTGCTGATTCCGGCTCCGGTAAAGATCACAATCCGTTCGGCGGCGACCAGATATTCCAGAAGGGTTGTCGGTTCGTTCATGCTTTACGTCCGGACGCTGTGGACCCCTTCCTCGCTGAAAATCCGCCAGGCCATCACCACATCCCGCGGGGTGGCCTGTGGGGTGTCTTTGAGGTCATATTTGAGCCCGAGGTTTTCGTATTTGTAGGCTGCCAACTGGTGGAAAGGCAAAATCTCCACCCGGGCCAGCGGTTCGATGCCGTTGATGATTTTCGCGACATCCCGGATATTGTCCTCGTCATCGGTGAGTCCGGGCACGAGCACAAAACGAACCCACATGGGAATCTGCATAGCCTGCATGCGTTTGGCAAAGTCCAGGGTGGGCTGGAGCGGCTTTTGGGTCACCCGCCGGAAGGTTCTGTCGTTGCCGGACTTAATATCCAGCAGCACCAGGTCCACGGATTCGAAGAGGGAATCCGGCGATAAATGGTGCAAATGACCGGAGGTGTCCAGGGCGGTATGAAGCCCCATCTCTTTGCAGCCTTTGAAAATTGTTTCCAGAAATGCCGGCTGCATGAGAGGTTCTCCGCCGCTGATGGTGACGCCCCCTTTGGCGCGGATCAGAAAATCGCGGTAGGTGCTGATTTCTTCGAGGATCTCCCCCGCGTGGCGCAGGGTGCCGCGTTTCATCTGCCAGGTGTCCGGATTGTGGCAGTATTTGCAGCGAAGCGGGCAACCGTTGAGGAACAGCACAAAGCGGATGCCCGGACCGTCCACGGTCCCGGCGGTCTCGATGGAGTGGACATACCCCTGTTTGGAGGAACAGACCTCATGAAGGCCGTTTCCGGGATTTTCGCCGCTCATTTCCCTTTTTGCGCATCGCGCAGGCGGACCATCATTTGACTGCGCACGGTATGCAGCCGGTCCAGCATGAGCGAGCAGATCTGCTTCATGGTTCCGTATCCAAAGGCCGGATCGCGGTCGCAGAGGCTCCGCACCGCCTCGGCATCGAAGCGCATCATCATGGCCCCCTCGCGGGTGCGGGCGCTGAACGCCCAGCGGTAGGGCGGCACCAGCCAGGACCAGCCGATCACCTCACCGACATCAATCATTTGAATCCATTGCTCTTCGTCATCCTCCAGACGGGCGTAGAGATCCACCGTCCCCTCCATGACGATAAAAAAGTGATTGGCTCCGTCGCCTTCGTGAAACAGGGTTTCGCCGCTGTTGAGGCTGATGACATCCATATGCTCCGCAAGCTGTTCCAGATAGAGGTCGCTCAGACGGGCAAAAACAGGGTGTTCGCGTAAAAATTGGACGTTTTCGTTCATGATGATAGCTCCTGATTCTGTTTTACGCCGACCGCGTCCATTTGTGAAGCGCGAAAACGTGTTGAACCGCAATAAATATCCGGGGCTTACTCCACCGGAGCCCAGAACACCTCATTCGCGGTGGCCTCCACCAGCCGCCAGGCCCGCGGGGGCTGCGTGGGGGAATTGATTTGACCGTCCATCCGGATCATCTGATTGTCCACGATCACGTAGGTGCCCAGCCGCCCGCTGCCCACACCGGAAATATTGAAACGGGGCGGCGGATAGCGTAAATCGGTGGAAATATTCCGGAAGCCGGCCATTTCCGCAAGCTGTGCGGCATCCACGGACACATGATCCTCCACGCGGATGGGATTGGCGCCCTCCCGGGAACGGACCCAAATCCCTTCGGTGGAGGCGGGATCAGGCTCCGGTTCGGGTTGCGGTTCGGGTTGCGGTTCGGAATGCGGTTCGGAATGCGGTTCGACTGAGTCCCCGGGATCAGCCACCGTCTCCCGGTCCCCGGCACCATCAACCGGCGGCTCAACGTTCGGCTCAACGGGCGAGACCATCGGATCCGCGGGTTCCGGCCGGGGTTCGTCGTTCACCAGCGGTTCGGGCGTGTCCGCCCCCGGATCTTTTGGCGGCGGAACCGAACCGGTTTTCGGTTCACGTCCGGGAACCAGCCCCATCAGTTCGAGATCGCTGAGCTGATCGTTCCGGGCGGAAACCGTTTCCGTGAGCCGGTCGTGATTGGCATCGCCCATCACCGAACGCCCCGGAATGCGGGTGGCCTGTGGATCGAGGCCCATGAGAAGCAGATCGTCTTCGGTCCGTCGGTCGCTATCGTCACGCGAAAACCGGGAGACAAGTTGAAAGGCAACCACGCCCACCAGCACCAGCAGGATGAGGAGGTCGAGCTTTTTCTTTTTTGCGGGGGAGGAATGTGACATCTTGGTATTACTATGGAGGTCAAAACGACGGGATGCAATCATTTATTCCGCTTGCATGAATCAATCCATCGATTATGAACGGGAAACAGAACGGGAACCCTCCCCTAACAACCCTTTCAGGAACAATGGAATCAATGAAAATTTACCTTAGCGGCAAGCTTGTGGACGAGTCGGATGCAAAAGTCTCGGTGTTTGATCATGGCCTCTTGTACGGAGACGGGGTCTTTGAAGGCATCCGGGCCTATCACGGAAAAGTCTTTCTCCTGGACGAACATGTGGACCGCCTCTACGATTCCGCCAAGGCCATTGCCCTGGAAATCCCCATGACCCGCGCGGAAATGGCGCAGGCGGTGGTGGAAACCTGTGCGGCCAACAATATGACCTCCGGATACATTCGCCTGGTGGTCACCCGCGGGGTCGGCACCCTGGGCTTGAACCCCTACCTGTGCAAAAAACCGGAAATCATCATCATCGCGGCCGCGATTCAGCTCTATCCCCCGGAACTGTACGAAACCGGCATGCGCGTGGTCACCGTCGGCACGGTGCGCAACCATCCCGAGGCGGTCAACCCCCGCATCAAGAGCCTGAACTACCTGAACAATGTCATGGCCAAAATCGAGGCCATCAATGCCGGGGTGATGGAGTGCATCATGCTCAATCCCCAGGGACTGGTGGCGGAAGCCTCCGGCGACAATGTGTTTGTGCTGAAAAACGGGGTGCTGAAAACCCCGCCGGTCTGGTGCGGAGCCCTGGACGGCATCACCCGCCGGGCGGTCATGCGCATTGCGGAGGATGCGGGGATTCCCGTCCGCGAAGAACCAATGCAGCGCTACGATTTGTTCACCGCCGACGAGATGTTCCTTACCGGAACCGCCGCCGAGGTGATCGCTGTGACCAATGTGGACCGCCGCACCATCGGCGACGGTACCCCCGGAGCGACAACCCTGGATTTACAATCGCGATTTAAAGAGTACGTTAAACATCATGGAACCCCAATCCCGGCATCATGAAATGTGAACACTGCGAGAAACCGGCCACGGTCCACGTGACGCATGTCGCGAATGGCAAAGTGGTCAAAACCCATCTGTGTGAGGACTGCGCCGCCAAACTCGGCGTTGCGCAGTCGATGGGCACGCTTGCGGACACCCTGCTGGGCCCGGCCTCTCCGGTACGGCCCACCCGGGCGCTGTCCTGCCCGACCTGCGGCCTGAGTCTCCGGAAATTTCAGAAGGAAGGGCGGCTGGGCTGCACGGACTGCTACCGGGTGTTCGCCCGGGAAATCCAGGGGGTGCTTTCCTCCCTGCACGAAGCCTCCGGTCACGTCGGCCGCATCCCGAAATCGCAAACAAAGCCCCCCTCTCCTGAAGCGAAGCTGGCTCTGCTGCAGGAGCGGCTTTCGGAAGCGGTCCGCTCCGAGGCCTTTGAGGACGCGGCCCGCTTGCGCGACGAAATCCGCGAACTGTCCCGCCAACCGGAACCCGAAGAGGCTCGAACCCCATGACCCTTGAGGAATTGCTCGATCATCCGTGCGCCTGGTTTGTCGATCACGCCTGCGGGGAAATCGCCATTTCCTCCCGCATCCGTCTGGCCCGCAATGTCGCCGGCTACCCCTTCCCCGCCCGGGCCAGCGGCTCGCAGAAAAACGAAGTCCGCCAACAGGTGCTTCAGGTGTTGCGCGATACGGATCCCTTCGAAACCGGTCTGCTGACACCTACCGAAGAGATGTCCCCTTTTGAACGTCAATTGCTTTTTGAACGCAGCCTCATCAGCCGGGAACACGCCGAACTCGATGAGGGC